>DLYC01000227.1:0-5031 GCA_003447895.1 Lachnospiraceae bacterium
TTGTGGGGACGGTGTATGACCAGGCGCTCCTGAAAAAGATCCGGGAGAATGCCTATGCCAATTTCCACGGACACGAGGTCGGGGGCACCAATCCGAGCCTTCTGGAGGCGCTCGGATCAACGGAGCTCAATCTCCTTCTGGATGTGGGCTTTAACAGGGAAGTGGCGGAGGAAGCCGCGATCTACTGGACCAAGGAGAGCGGAAATCTCTCGGCGCTGATCGAAAGGACGGACCGGATGTCCGCGGAGGAGATCGCGGAATACGGAGAGCGGGCCAAAAAGAGAGTGAAAGAGTATTACAGCTGGGACAAGATCGTAGGAGACTACGAGCGTCTGTTCCTGGCGGAAAAGAAAGAGGAACTATATGGGCAGTGATCTGGAAGATGTTGTCGATATCCGGGGAGGTATCGCGTATTTACTGGTGAAATGGAAGTGGATCGTGCTGGCGGCCCTTGTCGCGGCGCTGGCAGGCGCGGGTTTTGCCTATGTCAAGGGGGCGAAATCGCCGACAGAGACCGTGGTCAGCCACGAGGAGAAGGTGGAGAAACGAAGAGCGGCCCTGTCGGAAACGGACGCGGTCTATGTGGAGCAGCTTGTCACCCAGTATAAGCTCTCAGGCGAGCAGCTAAGTACATGGGGGCGGTATGCGGTCCAGTCGGCGCTTCAGAGAATGGATCCCTATAACTATGTGAGAAGGGATATTCAGTATGTGGTCTCGTCAAACAACGGAAGCGCGATTAATGCGTTTACCTCGGCCCTGCTCGGACAGGAGGAATTTGAAGAGATCGGAAAGATCCTGGGAGAGGACCCTATGACAGCTTCGCTTCAGGAGCTGGTCTTTGTCACCAACGCGGTCCAGATCGCCTCCGGCGGGAACCCGGACAGCGCGGCCTCCTCGACGGAGATCATAAACGCGGCGGGGAGTATGCACAGCTGGATCATGGTCGCCACGATCCTCGCGGATACGGAGGAAGAGATCGACAGTATTGAGAATGTGCTGAGCGATGCGATCACCAAGGAGAGCGCCGCGCTCCGAAATTCCGGGATCAGCATCAATGTGGACGAGATCGGCGTTGTCGAAAACAGAAACGACGCGAGAGGACTTCTCGCCATGCAGCAGTCCGGCATCCAGCCCATGATCCAGATGCAGTCCAACAGAAGCAACTTTGTAAAGAACAGTGTGGATACGCTCAGTGAGAACATGCGGAGCTATTTTGACGTGCTCTGTGAGGAGGAGACCGAGACCGCGGAGACTGCGAAGCCGGCCGTAAAAAAGGTGAGTCTCAAAAAGTACGCGGCAGCGGGTGCCCTGGCGGGGCTCTTTCTTGCGGTCGCCGTGCTCTATCTGACATTTGTCTTCTCGGACAAAATACGGACAGAGGAGGAGATCCGGGACAATTACAACATTCCTGTCCTCCAGAAGTTCTGTGTCGCGCCTTTGGGGAGAGGGCTCGCTAAGGCGGACCCCATCCGGAACAAGGGACTGTCCATGCTTGGCGCGGACCGCGCCGCGTCCGTGGAAAAGGGAGCAGAGCTTCTTAAGGCA
Source organism: Lachnospiraceae bacterium (assembly GCA_003447895.1). Taxonomy (GTDB): domain Bacteria; phylum Bacillota; class Clostridia; order Lachnospirales; family Lachnospiraceae; genus CAG-791. The sequence goes on from DLYC01000227.1 coordinate 1,546, forward strand.
GAGCTTCTTAGAAAGATTCCCCGGGAACAGGAGAGCCGGATCTACATTGCCTTTGACAGCGGAAGCGAAAAGGTGAGAGGCGCCGCGGACAGCCTCGCGAAGGCGCTCTCCGGAGAAAAAAGGATCGTGGAAGCGGGGAATCCCCTGAAGGAGGATGACGCGTACCGGAAACTTCTCGGCGCGGACGCCGTCATTGCGGCGGAGACGCTCGGAGAATCCGAGAAAAAGAACCTGAAGGAGATCCTTCAGATCTGCGGCAGAAACGGGATTGACGTGCTCGGCAGCATCGCGCTGATCGATCCCCGCCGAATTTGAAGAATGTTGACAAGTTGTTTCGGATATATTAATGTTATGTCACAAATGAAGTTGTAATTTGTTATCTGAAACGGAGCATCAGAATGATCAGACAGCAGCTTGCGAAACTGCTTGCCGTAATCCTTATAGTTTCATGTACGATCGGATCCGTGGAAATGACTGCCTTTGCCGCTGCGGCGGACAGCCTTTCCACGGATATTGTTATGCCCGAAAATGGGGAAGAGACCGTCGGCGCATCGGAAGAGAAGGCGGAAGCCGACCGGCAGGACCGGGAGGAGGAGAACGCCTCCGAAGAGGCGGAAGAAAAGGCGGAAGAGACCGGGCAGACCGGGCAGGAGGCCGCGCCCGGAGAGGGAGAAGACCTTTCAGGCGGGGCGCAGGAAAGCGCGGCCGATCCTGAAACGGCCGGGAACGCGCAGAGCGGGAGCGAAGCGGAGAGCGCCGTGACCGCGGAAGGCGAAGGAAACGGAGAGAACGAAGAAAACGCCGGGTCCGGTGAGGCCGGGGAAGCGCCCGGAACTGAGGGCGCCGAGCAGGCGGAAAGTGCGGAAGCGCCCGCGCAGGAAGCCGTTGACGAGGCGCCGGAGGAAGCGGCCGGCGGCCGGAAGGAGCAGGAGAACGGACCGGACGCGGAAGACGCCGGTAAAGACCTTTCGGAGAAGGTGCCGGAGGGGAGCACTGAGGAGAAGGGAAAGGAAGCCGCGAAAGAAGCGGTGGCAGAGACAGAGAAAAGCCTGTCCCTCTCTTCGGACAAGATCTCTCTGTACGTGGGGAAAACGGCCAAACTGAAGGCGGTTGTCTCCTTTACCGCCGGAAGCATGGAAGAGGCGGAGAAGCTTGCGGAGGAGATCTCCTGGGGGAGCGACCGCACAGGCACTGTAAAGGTGAAAGCCGTCGGAAAAGCCGTGCTCAGCGCGCAGGAGATCGCGTCCGGGGAGTCCGCTCCGGGGAGTGAAGCGGAAACGGGGGCCTCGGATTCTGAGGCGTCATCCCAGACAGACGGGGGCGGAGAGAAGACTCCGGCCGCGGTCACAGGGAAGATGTCCCAGGAGGTGACGGTCAGCGCGGTCGCAGAGGGGACCGCCAGGATCACCGCGTCGATCGGCGGTGAGAAGAAGAGCTGCACTGTCACGGCCAAACCGGTTCCCGTAGCGCTGGGGAAGGCGAAGAGCCTTCGCTGGGTCTCCACGACGACCCTTAAATGGGAAGCTGTGAAGAATGCGAATAAGTATAAGGTCACGGTTTCCCTGGTCAACGGAAGTAAGACGTATTCGAAAACGGTAACGGTGACCGGGAAGTCCTATGTGGATCTGGAGGGCCAGATCAACGCGCTGATCAAAGCCAATAAAGCGGCGCTCAGCGGGGCGGCCTATACCATGACGGCCTCCGTTACGGCGATCGCGACGGATACGGTCCATTACAAGAACGGTGCCGCTGCGAAGGCGCCCTCTTTCCGCTATCTGCGGGTCAATTTCCAGGAATCCGTGAAGAGAAACGGCTGGTTTATGAAGGGCGGCAAGTGGTACCTCTATGAAGCCGGTGTCAAAAAGACAGGGTGGATCTGGTTCCTTGGCAAAAAGTACTATCTGGGCGACGACGGAGTCATGCGCACAAACTGCTGGGTGGGGAAAAAATACCTCAAAGCGAGCGGCGAGATGGCCAAAGACGAATGGGTCGACGGCTATCGGTATTATGTGGACGCAAACGGAAACAAGGTCGCAGGAAAAGTATTCAGCCTCAAGAGGTGGGTAAAGACTGCGAACGGCTGGCGCTATAAGAGAGTAAACGGCACCTATGCCAAAAACGAATGGCTCACTATAGCCGGCAGGACTTACTATTTTGACCAAAAGGGATATATGAAGACAGGATGGGTCACGCAGGACGGGAAGAAATATTTCCTGAACCGCTCCGGCAGTATCGCATCCGGCCTCGGCGTCCGCTGCACGGGGTGGAAGAAAGTCGGAAGCTTCGAGTACTGGTTTGATGATGCGGGCGTCATGGCCAAGGACAGCTGGGTCGACAGAGGGCAGTACTATGTGGGCGTCACGGGGCATAAGCTCAGCTGGATCACCTATGCCAATCTCAGAAATGTCAACACTTCGAACCGGCTCGGCTACTATGTCTACGGAAATGGCACGCCGCCGGAGCATAGCATCGCCGGATATGATCTCTCTTATGAAAAGGGAAACCGCATCATGGTCGTGGACCTTCTGTTCACCAAGGACAACATTCCCGTCTGCTTCCATGACAACGAGGTGAAATACGCGCGGAATAAGGACGGGAGCCGGCCTTCCTCGGCGCCGGTCGTCTCCAGGATGACGCTGGCACAGCTCAGGGAGTACGATTACGGGATCAGCATGGGGGAAGCCTACAAGGGGACGCCCCCTCTGACGATGGAGGAGATGGTGAAGTGGATCCGTAAGCACGCGGACACGGAGATGTATATCGAAGTCAAGACCTCTTCCATGAACGCGACGCAGATTAAGAAGGTGACGGCGCTTCTTTCCAAATACAAGATCACCGACAGGTCTTCGATGATCTTCAACGTGACGGGCGCGTCTGACACAAGGGCGCAGCGGGTGCACAAAGCCGCGCCGACGCTTCGGATCGGTTTTATGACCATGAATATCGGGGCGAATGTATACTCGCAGATCGCGAAGGCGCAGGGCACCTCGAATGAAGTTTTCCTTTGGTGCTGGCCTAATACGAAGCTCACGACATCTATCGTTCAGACGCTGAGAAATAAAAACGTACTGTTTGAATTCGGAACGCTCGATACGTTTGGCGAGATCATCAAGTACTATTCCAAAGGGACGGCCTACTCCTATACCTCCGGGATCGAGACGGACGGAGCGGTCTTCAGGGATCTTCTCAGCGCCGCGACCTTCCATGAGCCCGCGAGATGGGAGACGGTGGGAGCAAGTTATAAGTACAGGCAGATCGACGGGACGTATGCCCGCAGCAAGTGGCTTACGATCGGCGGAAAGAAATATCACTTTAACAGCAGGGGAAATATGCAGACCGGCTGGCTCGCGATCAGCGGGAAGTGGTACTATCTGGATTCCAAGGGCGCTATGGTGACGGGAACCCGGACGATCGCGGGGAAAAAGTATAAGTTTGGCACCGACGGTGCGATGATCCAATAATTTACGGTGCCAGGCACCATAAAAT
>DLYC01000227.1:5109-10712 GCA_003447895.1 Lachnospiraceae bacterium
ATTTTATGGTGCCTGGCACCGTAAAATTTTTTACCGGATCTTCTGCGCGTGCTCCGCGTTGGTGTCGGAGATGATGTAGTGCGGGCGATTCTTGACTTCCAGATACGTCTTCGCAAGGTACTGGCCGATGATCCCGAGGCAGAAGAGCTGCAGGCCGCCGATGAAGATGATCACGCAGATCGTGGAGGCCCAGCCCGCGACGGGATCTCCGAAGATCAGCCGCCGGACGACGATAAAGATCAGGAACAGGAAAGAGAAGGCCGTCATCGTCATGCCAAACCAGGAGGCAATACTGAGCGGCGTCTGGGAGAAATTGATGATCCCGTCGATGGCATACCTGAAGAGGCTCCAAAAGCTCCACTTGGTCTGCCCGGCCACGCGCTCGACATTTTCGTAAGGCATCCAGTAAGTGCGGAATCCGACCCACCCGAAGATGCCCTTGGAGAAGCGGTTGTACTCGCTCATGGACAAAATAGCGTCCTTCATAGCCCGGGTCATGAGGCGGAAGTCCCTGGCCCCGTCTACGATATCGGCATCGGAGATCCGGTTTATGATTCCGTAGAAGCGGCGGGCAAACCAGCTCCGGACCGGCGGCTCGCCGGACCTGTCGACGCGCCTTGTCGCGACGCTGTCGTATTCTCCGGATTCCAGGATCTTCATCATTTTCGGAAGAAGCGACGGGGGGTCCTGCAGATCCGCGTCCATGACCGCGATATAATCGCCGCGGGCGTTGGTGAAACCGGCATACATGGCCGACTCTTTTCCGAAATTGCGGGAGAAGGAAAAGTACAGGACATGCGGGTCTGCGGCCGCCAGCTCTTTCATGACCGAAAGCGTATTGTCCCGGGAGCCGTCATTGATCAGAAGGAGCTCATATTCACAATTTATCCCGGCCAGCACATCCGTCGTCACGCGGTAGAAGATCGGGAGAGCTTCCTGCTCGTTATAGCAGGGCACGATAATTGATAACATCATAATTTCAATTCCTTTCACCTGTCCATAGTACCATTTTTGGAAGAAAAGGGATAGAATGGTGATAGCGTATTTTGGCAATTTGGCACAGTCGGACCGAAAGAGGATCCGACTAACAGTGAGGCGATTCAGATGAGTGAAACGAACAGTTACACGGAAATCGGGCACGAAGCACAGCCCAATTGTGTGGTCGGAATCGGCGCGTCGGCCGGCGGACTCGAAGCGCTGCAGCAGTTTCTGACATTTCTTCCCGGCGATACCGGTATGGCCTTTGTTATTATTCAGCACCTCTCCCCGGATCACAAAAGTTTACTGGCAGATATACTCGGTAAGGACACGGTAATGCCGGTCGTAGAGGCGCAGGACGGGATGCGGGTGGAGAGAAACCACATCTATATGATCCCTCCCAAGTACAATCTGGAGATCGTCTCCGATATCTTAAGGCTCTCGGAATACAACATTAAAAACATCAATCACCCCATCGACATTTTCTTCCGCTCCCTGGCGGCGGCCTATGAAAACCGGGCTGTCGCGGTCATTCTCTCGGGCACCGGAAGTGACGGGACAAACGGCATCCGTTCGATCAAGGACCGAAACGGTCTGATCATTGTGCAGTCCCCGGAGAGCGCCAAATTCGACGGCATGCCCCGAAGTGCGATCGCGACCGGGTTTGTGGACCTCGTCCTGAATCCCGACAGCATCGCGAGGGAGATGCGGCACATCGCGGCGTCCGTGGTGGATGCAGGAAACAGGCTGCAGCTCTCCGACGGGGAACTGATGGTCCAGGTCTTCTCGATCCTCCGCAATGTGACGAAGGTAAATTACACCTACTACAAGCAGACGACGATCCTCCGCCGCATTGAGAGGCGAATCGTCGTCACACACAACCGGAATCTCCAGGAGTATGTCAAGTACCTGTCCAACAATCCGGAGGAGGCAAGGCTCCTTGCCAAGGAGGTCCTGATCGGTGTGACCAGCTTTTTCCGGGATCCCGACTACTTCGAAGTGCTCAAGGACCGGGTCATCTATGAACTGGTCAAAAGAGCGAAGCCGTCCGAGCAGATCCGCGTATGGGTAGCGGGCTGTTCGACCGGTGAGGAGGCCTATTCCATCGCCATCCTCTTCGCGGAAGTGATGGAGGAGCTGGGCGTTCGAAGGGACGTCAAGATCTTCGCCACGGACCTGGACGGAGATTCCATCGCAGCCGCGGGAAGAGGCGTATACGGCGACAATATCAGTGAGGACGTGAGCGCGACGCGCCTCAGCCGCCACTTCACCAGACGGGGAAACCACTATATTGTCGGGCACGAGATCCGCAAGATGATCGTCTTTGCCCAGCACAATGTATTCCAGGACCCGCCGTTTGGTAAGCTCGACCTGATCAGCTGCCGCAATCTTTTGATCTACTTCCAGAATATCCTGCAGAGGAATCTGTTTGCCATCTTCCACGTGGCGCTCAACGACAGGGGGTATCTGTTCCTGGGAAGAAGCGAGTCCGTGATCGACTACGATGACATCTTCCGGGTGGTCTGTGCCAATGAGAAGATCTTTGTGCACAACGCTTCGGGAAAAGCGCCGTCCCATGAGCAGATCACCTACTCCATGCAGGGCGTAGAGAACGGTATGGGGGCGTCCGGCGCCATGGATCATATCGCGGAGCCGGACCTGAGCTACTCCTCGTCCGAACTGGACACCCGCATCCTGGAGATGCTGATGCCGGCCAGTGTCCTTGTGGATGAGAAAAACCAGGTCGTGCACACCTACGGCGACAGCAGGGAATTTATCACACTCCCGGTCGGCGCTGTCACGCTGGATATCTTCAGCCTTGTGAGGCCTGAACTCAAGATCGCTGTCTCCAAGGCGCTCAAGGAGTCCCGGCAGTCGCAGCAGAGAGTCGCCTACGGGAAGATCCCCGTGGCCTTTGACGGACACGAGGAAATGATCGACCTGGTCGCGCAGCCGATCCGTGACCGCCTCGGGGCGGAGACGGGCATGACCGTTCTCGCCTTTATGACGGAGAAAGAAGAGACCGGGCATATCCCGATGGAGCAGTACCGCGTCGATACGGCAGCGGCCGAGAGGATCTCAGACCTCGAAAAGGAGCTCCACGTCGCGCAGGACAGCCTGAAAAAGACTGTGACGGAGCTCGAGAGCGTAAATGCGGAGCTGCAGGCGGCTAACGAGGAACTTCTGACAGCCAATGAAGAGCTTCAGAGTTCCAATGAAGAGCTTCAGAGTGTCAACGAGGAGCTCTACACCGTCAATTCCGAGTACCAGACCAAGGTCAATGAACTCGCGGCGGTAAACGACGATATGGCAAACTTCCTCGCAACGACCCTTGTGGGGATCATCATGGTGGACAAGAGTCTGAATATCCGCAAATACACGGAGTACATTGCCACCGAGTTTCATGTTGAGGACCAGGATGTCGGACGGTCTCTCCGCTACATCGCCTTCAACTTCGCGACGATCGACCTCATTGCCCTTAGCAGGCAGGTCCTCTCCACGATGGAGCCGATAGAGAGAAACTGCGCCTCTGTGACGGGAAAGACTTATCTTGTGAGGATCGCGCCCTATCAGGAAGCGGGGCGGGAACACGCACGGGAAGTGCAGCCCTATGACGCGCGCATCAGGGAGAAGGAGCCGCGCGGAGAGGGAAAAGATGTTCACGGTCTTGTGATCACGTTTGTAGATACGACCAAGCAGGTCAATGACCGGCAGCAGATCGAGGAGATGGCCAGAGCGCTCCGCGCGGCGGTCAGATCCGGGCGCGAGAAGGAGACCTTCCTGTCGCACATGAGCCACGACATGCGGACGCCCATGACGGCGATCATAGGCCTTGTCCAGCTCAGTCTTCAGGACAGCAGCGCTTCGCCTCAGCTTAGGGACAATCTGGAAAAAATACAGTCCTCCGGAAGGTACCTTCTGAGCCTGATCGACGAGGTCCTCGAGACAAGCCGGATCAATGCGGGCAAGGTGGTGTCCGTGAGCTCGGCCGTGAGGGAGACGCAGGTGATCGAGGAAGTAAATGCGATCATCGGACAGAAGGCAGCGGATGCCGGCCTTCACTACCGGACAAGGATAAACGGCTGCAGCGACTGTTATGTCATGATGGACACAGAGCACGTGGAGAGGATCCTGATCAATCTTCTCAGTAATGCCGTCAAATTCTCAAAGCCCGACGGGACTGTAGAATTTGAGACCAATGTGACTTATGAAAACGACAAGGTCCGCCATGTCTATACCATCTCGGACAACGGCCTTGGGATCAGTGAAGAATTCCGAAAGAAGATGTTCCGCCCGTTTGAGCAGGAGAACCGGGACGCCGTCTCGTTAAGTGACGGACAGGGACTGGGTCTTTACATCTGCAGGAACCTGGTGGAACTTCTGCAGGGCACGATCACCTGCGAGAGCGAGAAAGGAAAGGGCAGCGAATTCCGCGTGACACTGGAGTACGACCTTGCCACCAACGAGCAGATCCGCCTGCAGCAGAGAAAGAAGATCACCTACGAGGACCGCGTTCTCTATGGCAAAAACGTGCTGGTGGCGGAGGACAACCGGATCAACGCGGAGGTCATCATGAAGATCCTGGAGAGCCGCGGCGTCCACTCGGAGCTTGCCAGAGACGGGCAGGAGGCCGTGGAGATGTTCCGAAGAAGAGGTGCCTACCACTACCAGGCGATCCTGATGGATCTCATGATGCCGGTCCTTGACGGCAGTGAGGCCGCAAAGGCGATCCGAAAGAGCGACACGGAGGATGCTGAGGAAATCCCGATCATCGCGCTCACGGCGGATGGCGGAGACGGTGTGGAAGAGAAGTGTATGAAGGCGGGAATGAACAATTATCTGCTGAAACCTGTCAATACGGAGGAGCTCTTCCGGGTGCTCGCCTCGGAATTCGACAAACTGTAGTGACAGCCCCGCCCGGAGAAAGGAGTCCGTATTATGAATGAAATTAAACCGCCCAGAAAGCAGCAGATCACCTATATGCTGCTCGTGGCTGTTGTCATGATCCTTCTGAACAGTCTTGTGATGCCGTCGATCCGGAGATCCCAGATCACGGAGACAGACTATAACACGTTTATCACCATGACGGAGAACGACCAGGTCAAGGAAGTGCAGATCTCCTCTTCCCAGATCCTGTTCACGGATCTTAACGACAAGGTCTACGCGACAGCGCCGGTGACAGATCTTGACCTGGCAAACCGCCTTCACGCGCACAATGTCAAATTCGGAAGTGATATTGTGCAGCCCATGTCGCCGCTTTTGTCCTTTTTACTGTCATGGGTCCTTCCCATCGGCGTCTTTGCCGGTCTCTATTACATGCTGAACAAGCGGATGATGAACCAGGCCGGCGGAGCAAACTCCATGATGTTCGGCATGGGAAAGAGCAACGCCAAGGTCTATGTCAAGTCCACAGAGGGAATCCATTTCTCTGATGTTGCCGGCGAAGAGGAGGCCAAGGAGAACCTGCAGGAGATCGTGGAGTACCTCCACAATCCCGGCAAATACAAAGAGATCGGAGCGACAATGCCCAAGGGCATTCTGCTGGTAGGCCCTCCCGGAACCGGAAAAACAATGCTGGCCAAGGCCGTTGCCGGCGAGTCCAATGTTCCCTTCTTCTCCATGTC
>DLYC01000227.1:10763-11642 GCA_003447895.1 Lachnospiraceae bacterium
TTCTCCATGTCCGGCTCGGAATTCGTAGAGATGTTCGTAGGCATGGGCGCCTCCAAGGTCCGTGACCTCTTCAAGCAGGCCAAGGAGAAAGCTCCCTGTATCGTGTTCATCGATGAGATCGACGCGATCGGCAAGAAGCGGGACGGCTCCGCCCTTGGCGGAAACGATGAGCGGGAACAGACCCTGAACCAGCTGCTCACGGAGATGGACGGCTTTGAGGAGAATCTCGGCGTCGTCATCCTGGCAGCCACAAACCGCCCCGAAGCGCTCGACCCCGCGCTGACAAGGCCCGGCCGCTTTGACCGCCGCGTCCCTGTAGAACTGCCGGATCTCAAGGGAAGAGAGGATATTCTCAAAGTCCACGCCAAGAAGATCAAATACGGCCAGGACGTCGATTTTAACAAAATAGCGAGGATGGCGGCGGGCGCCTCCGGAGCCGAGCTTGCCAATATCGTCAATGAGGCGGCGCTCCGCGCGGTCCGCGACGGCAGAAGATTTGCCAATGAGGCGGACTTCGAGGAGAGCATCGAAGTGGTCATTGCGGGATACCAGAAGAAGAACGCTATTTTGACCGACAAGGAGAAGCTGATCGTGTCCTATCACGAGATTGGCCATGCGCTGGTGGCAGCCATGCAGTCCCACAGCGCGCCGGTCCAGAAGATCACGATCATCCCCCGCACATCGGGAGCGCTCGGCTACACCATGCAGGTGGAGGAAGAGGGAAACCACTATCTGATGAGCAAGGAGGAGATGGAGAACAAGATCGCTACGCTGTGCGGCGGCCGCGCGGCGGAGGAAGTGGAGTTCGGAAGCGTCACGACGGGTGCTTCCAACGACATTGAGCAGGCCACGAGGCTTGCCCGCGCGATGATCACGCGC
>DLYC01000227.1:11706-12564 GCA_003447895.1 Lachnospiraceae bacterium
GCATGAGCGACGAGTTCGACATGGTCGCCATGGAGACTGTGACTAACCAGTATCTGGGCGGAGACACGTCCCTTGCCTGCTCCGCAGAGACGCAGTCGCTGATCGACAAAAAGGTCGTGGAACTGGTCCGCAGTCAGCATCAGAAGGCCCTGCGCATCCTGCAGGAGAACAAGCAGAAGATGGACGAGCTGGCGGAGCACCTGTACTTCCGTGAGACGATCACCGGCGAGGAGTTTATGACGATCCTTAACCGAAAGCCTCTGCCCAAGGAGATCCCGATGAACGCGGATGTCTCCTCGGAAGACGCGGCTTACGCGGATGATTCCGAGGATTCGGGATTTGCGGAAGAGGCAGCATATGCGGCGAAGACCGAGCGGGAGGAGGAGTCTTGATTCCGAAGGCCTGATTGGGTAAACTACAGTTAGAAAAGCTTAATCCATACAAGTAGGAGGAACTGCGAAATGCTTGAATTTAAATATGATACACAGCTTCTGATCGACGGGGATGACCTGGACGAGGATGAGGTCTATGACTACTTCGTAGACCACTTTAAGGGCGACTGCCTTCTTGCGGTCGGCGGAGACGGGGATCCCATCAAGATCCACTATCACACCAATGAGCCTTGGAAAGTCCTGGAGTACTGCGCGTCCATCGGCGAGATCTACGATATCGTCGTGGAGGACATGGACAGACAGAGCCGGGGGCTCAAGGGCTGATCAGGTCAGAAAACTGAATAGCCGTAAGTCATGAAGGGGCTGTCGAAGAAAGCGAAGGATCATCCGGTCCGGAGCGGCTGAGACAGGCCCCTTTTGTTATTGGGGATGTATACGCGTTTCTTACAGCTCGCTGTGGCGGGGG
>DLYC01000227.1:12625-13478 GCA_003447895.1 Lachnospiraceae bacterium
CGGGGGTGGGGATAGCTTGCTTGTTATCAGTCAGGTTTGAGCAATGCTGTGCCGGGGTTAGGTACAGTTGCTTGTTATCAGTCAAATCATTCCACGATTTTACCGCGCATTACGGTGAGTCGGCGGGAAATTAGGTACCGTACAGTCTTTTGCAGAAACAGTTCCCATGCCTTTTCGGGGGTTTAGGTACTGTGGCAGTATTTACCGCGAGTTGTTCCTACAAAATGCATCGGGAACAGCGCATGAATGCCGATAGCTGGAGACTATTTGCGGTTCTGTCTCTCTATATACCCAAATGCAATATTTCTGCAACTTTTCCTTGGAGACCTTTCCTCTGATTTTCCATGGAGTGCCTAAACCAACAGAGCTGTCCGGTTTCCCTGGAGACTTTTTCTCTGATTTTTCAAGGAGTACCTAAACTAACAGAGCGGTCCGGCCTCCGTCAGCGCGATCCACTCATCGAGCGACAGCGGCGTGTAGTCGGAATACATGCAGAAGCAGTTGATCATCTGGCAGGGAAGTTTGTACTCGCTTCCGTCCCTGCGGACCCGCGTCTGCTGCCGGGTCAGCGCGACCGCCTGCTCCATCAGCCGCTGGTCCCAGGTGTCATGGACATGGCCGTGCAGCATGTAGGTGCGCGGGTTCCCCTCCTCGTCAAAGAGGTACTGGCCGTTGTAGCACAGGATGGGGTAGTGGCACAGGATGACCTTTCGATTGTTGTCGTGAAGCTCCGCATAGGGACGGATCCACTTGAAGCGGGCAGTGCTGTACCCCTTAGCGTGGCCGAACCGGTCGTGGTTTCCCTCGATCAGGTACAGAAAGCCGTTTAGCTGCTCCAGGACATGGTTGGTCT
>DLYC01000243.1:0-1578 GCA_003447895.1 Lachnospiraceae bacterium
CATAAGAGAGGCGTGATCAGCATGGCCAGGGCGCAGGATCCCAACAGCGCAGGAAGCCAGTTCTTTATCATGCACGCTGACGCAGACTATCTGGACGGCCAGTACGCCGCTTTCGGCAAAGTCATAAGCGGCATGGACGTGGTCGATCGGATCGCATCGGTGCCCACCCTCCGGTGGAACAACAGGCCCTATGAAGATCAGGTGATCGACACGATCCGGATCGTGGAAGCGTAACGATCCGCGCGGGCGAAAGCCCGGCTCACAGAAGCCGCCAATACAGAAAAATACAGTGCTCCCGTATGATTCGATACGGGAGCATTCATATTGCCGTTTTTTTTACGTCTCTTAAGGAAAGCGGGCAACATTCACAAAAGCATCACACAGTTTGAGAAAAACGAGCTATAATATTATTTTGACCGACAACAGATGAGCAGCTTCGTATATAGATACGGAAGATGCCGGCATGCAGAGGAATACAACAGGAACGAGAGGTGCTCATGAGAGAGTTTATTGGAAAATACAAGATTCCGATCGCGGCAGCAGTCGCTGTAATCATACTGGCGGTGGTCCTGATCAGCAGACTGTCCGGAAAAGAGGACAAGTCGGGGGAGATCGCCTATGTGGAGACGGTCGAGAATCTGACGGGGCAGAATGCTTCCCTCGGCATTGTCAACCGCTTTTCGGGCGTTGTGGAGCCGCAGGGACTTTGGACCGTGCAGAAAAACAGTGATGTGGATGTGAAAGAGATCTATGTCTCGGAGGGAGACACTGTCTCGGAGGGAGAGGTGCTCTTTGAGTACGACACGCAGAAGTACGAGGAGGACCTCCAGCAGGCGGAGATCGATCTGGAGAGGCTGGAGAACGATTACGAGAGCACGAAGGAGACGATCGCCCAGCTGGAAAAGGAAAAGAGGGACGCGGCTTCTTCCGAGCAGGCCAATTACACGATTCAGATCAAGGAACAGAATCTCGGTCTCAAGGACAAAGAGATCGATATAGAGATCAAGAAGGGCGAGATCGAAAAGCTCGAGGAAAATATTGAGAACGCAGAGGTGAAGAGCGGCATCGACGGCGTTGTGAAGTCCATAAGCGACACCGGAAATGACAGCAGCGGCACCGGAAGCGGAAGTGATGCGTTTATCACGATCATGAAAGTCGGAACCTATAGGATCAAGGGGTCGATCAATGAGCAGAACATCGGACAGCTGGCTGTCGATGCCGCCGTACTGGTGCATTCGAGAGTGAACAACAAAGTCTGGAAAGGCGTCGTCACAAAGATCGATATCGAAAACGCGGTCAGTTCCGACAACAATGCATTCGGGTCTTCCGGAGGGGAGAACAAGAGCTCCAAGTATCCCTTCTACGTGGAACTTGAGAACAGTGAAGGCCTGATCATGGGCCAGCACGTATATGTGGAGCCCGACCTGGGGCAGGGAGATGAAAACGCGGCAGGCGGCATCTGGATCGGAAGCTATATGGTGGACCGCACAGACCCGGACCATCCGTTTGTGTGGAAGGACAACGGCGGGAAGCTGGCCAGGCAGGAGGTCACGATCGGAGAGGAGAAGGAAGAGATCG
>DLYC01000243.1:1698-4344 GCA_003447895.1 Lachnospiraceae bacterium
CTCCGGGAGGGCATGAAGACGGCGCCCATGAGCGAAAAGCCTGAGGAGGAGTCGGAAGACGGCGAAGAGGGAATCGGAGAGTTTGACCCCTCGGAGAGCGGCATGGATGTCGAGCCTATAGAGGAAGGCATGGAACCTGAGACCGAAGAACCTTATACAGAAGAAGAATTTACGGAAGAAGATTTCGCGGAAGAAGACCTGACAGAGGAGACAGGCGGCGTAGAGGCGATCACGGACGAAGAGATACCGGAGGGGCAGTAATGGGAAAGATCGTCGAGTGCAGAAATGTGTGTAAGAGCTATTTTCAGGGGAAACTGGAGGTCCCGGCCCTGAAGAATATCAACTTCGAAGTGGAGGAAGGCGACTATACGGCGATCATCGGACCTTCCGGCTCCGGCAAATCGACGCTCATGAACCTGATCGGCTGCCTGGACAAGGCGACGAGCGGAAGCCTCCTGATCGACGGGAGGGAAGTGGACAGCCTGACGGAGAATGAACTGGCAGATCTGAGACTTGAAAAGATCGGATTTGTCTTTCAGAATTTCCAGCTCCTGAGCGGGCAGACGGCCCTGGAAAATGTGGAGCTTCCCCTGACCTATGCGGGGATCCCAAGGAAACAGAGAGCGGAGAGAGCCAAAGAGGCGCTGGCCAGGGTTGCTTTGTCTGACAGAATGGACTTTCTTCCCAACCAGCTCTCGGGCGGACAGAAGCAGAGAGTCGCGATCGCGAGAGCCCTTGTGAACCATCCGAGGATCCTTCTGGCAGATGAGCCTACCGGTGCCCTGGATTCCAAATCCGGCGCCCAGGTCATGGACCTGTTTGAGGAGCTGAACGCGGAGGGCGTCACTGTTTTGATGATCACCCATGACAACGGGATTGCACACCGCGCAAGGCGCATGGTAGAGATCCGTGACGGAGAACTCGGACACCCGGAGGACAACAGGACATCATGAAGGAGTTTACGAAAGAGAAAAAGAAGATCACGATCATCGTCGCTTCGGTCCTTGCGCTGATCCTGGCAGTGGGCGGCATTGCGGCGGCGGTCCGCGCGACGACTTCCACCACTGTGCCGGTGCTCCCTGTGGCAAATCTCAATTACGGGGAGATGATGGACTGGGAAAACAGTGTGACAGGAACGGTGACAGCGGACGGAGAGCAGAACATCTATCTGTCTGACACGGAGACCGTGGAGGAAGTTCTGGTCTCGGAGGGGCAGGCCGTCCGAAAGGGCGATGTGCTGCTACGCTATGACACCAAAGCGACGAAGCTGAAGCTGGAGAAAGAAAAGATCGCCAGGGAGAAGATCGCGCTCAGCATAGAAGTGGCCAGAGAGAACCTGAAAAAGCTCGATCAGGTATCCCCTGTATCCGACGAGGGCGACGACTTTGGCTTCGCGGAAGATTTCATGGAGTTTGATGAGACGGAAATCTATGAAAAGGCGACGGTCTATGTCAAGGAGCTGAAAGCGGACGCCAAACCGGTCAATGAGGACCCGGAGGCGGAGGACCTCGGCACGGAATACAATCCCTATGTCTTTCTCTGTGACGGGGATTCGATCGTGATCACGAAGGACTTTATCAAAAAATGGCAGAAGACGGCGAAGAAGAACAAGCTGAAGCAGCTCTATTTTGTCGTGGAAAAGAGGGACAAAAAACACAACCTCCTGAAGGCCTGGGAGACGGACGTGATGCTCATGGACCCCAAGTATGACATCGAGGTGGACCTCTTTACGGGCAAAACGCTCTACGCCAACATGAAGGAGCCCGACAGAGTGGCGGAGCTCCTTCGAAAAGTGATCAAGGAAATCCCGAAGGACGAGCAGGGCGCATGGCTGGCCATGGTCCTGGACAAGCTGGCCATCCGAACGGAGAAAGAGGAAAAGCTCAAGGAGCGGGGCGCGCTTCTTGCGGCGGCGATCAATGAGCTCGCCACAGAGGACCGGGAGGAACTCTCCGAAGCGGCGGCGCAGCTGGACGAGGGTACGCTTTCGATCATCCTGGAGAGCCTGAGACCGGAGCAGGTCAGCGGAATCGAACCGGAAGTGCTGGCCGGATTCTTCGCAATGATTCTGGAAAATATGCAGGAGAAGCAGATTGAGAAGATTGATCCGGAGGTACTGGAGAGCTTTCTGAACGCGCTTACGCCTGTGCAGCTTCAGATGATCAGCCCCGAAAAGCTCGGAGCAGCCCTGAACGGCCTTGAGGACGAGGAGATTGAGAAATTTCTGAGCGGTGTGAACTCTGATAAGAAAAAATTGATTTACGAGATTCTCAAGGCGGAGAAGGAGACTGAGCCTGAAGGGGAAGAGAAGCCGGGGACCGGCGGCACTGATGACTCCGGAAGCGGCAACAGCGGCTCCGGTAGCACCGACGACTCGGGAAGCGGCAACAGTGGCTCCGGCAGCACAGACGATTCCGGAAGCGGCAACAGTGGCTCCGGCAATACCGATGGTGGCAATACCGGAAGCGGCGACTCGGGAAGCGGCGGCAGCGGCTCCGGAGAGAGCAGCGACTCGGGAAGCGGCTCCGGAGAGAGCGGCGAATCGGGCGGAAGCGGCAGCGGTGAGAATGAAAATACCGGCGCCGACAATGACAATTCCGATGCGGCGGCTGATCCGCCGACAGCGGAGACAGAAACTTCTTCCGA
>DLYC01000287.1:0-448 GCA_003447895.1 Lachnospiraceae bacterium
TGTAAAGAAAGAGGGTGACAGGTGTCTTGACACATCCTGAGTATTATTGATGAAAGACAGAAGTTTGTCAATACATAAGGCCCCTTACTCATACAAAAATCCGCGCGCCCGGAGCTCGTCCGTGACCCTTTTATAAGCCGTCTCATCGGGGCAGACGACGGTGTGCAGATGGACGCCGCCTGTGAGCCCGCAGAGGGGAGCGGCCTCCGATTTTTCTACCTTTTTCAGAAATTCCGAGATGTCATAGCGGGTGGAGGCATTGAGCTGCCCGACCAGCTGCCCGTAGACGGGGTGTTCCACGATCACATCCAGGATCGTGCAGCCGTTGTCCACCAGGATCTCCATCTCCTCCTTCATTTCCTGTGCCTTATGGCGGCAGGGGATCCTGCGGACCAGGCCGGTCTTTTTCTGAGCGAGGATATATCCGCGCGGCGTTGCGATGATCTCT
>DLYC01000287.1:599-2970 GCA_003447895.1 Lachnospiraceae bacterium
CTGCTTTTTCAAGGTCCTTTAGGATATTCGCGCGTCTTACTTCAGCATTCATCTCTTTTTTCTCCTGTTCTGCAGGGGCCGGACCCCGCAATGGCTCTGAAAGGGAAGGCCTGCCGGTATGGCCGGCCTGCCCGATACTCCCTATTATAACGTCTGCGAAAGGGAAGTGAACAGGAGATTCCTCTCCAGCACTCCCGCAAAACGGCAAAATACCGCCTTTTTGGGCAGTTTCACGGCAAAATCCGTCTTCTTTTTCAGATACCCCTGCGTTATAATAAATTGGATATTGTTCGTGTTGCCGCGGCGTCAGGTTTTTGGCGGAGCGGAGAGAATAAAAAAGAATACATTTATCAAAGAGCGAGGAATCATTTATGAACAAGAGACTGACAGCTGTCCTTCTGTGCTGCGTGTTGCTGGCGGTGACGGCATGCGGGGGCAAGGAGAAGGAGAAAGAGAGCAGCGAGGAAAAAGAGCAGGCTGCCGAGGCCGTCACAACGGAGGTTCAGGCAGTAGAGAAGTACAAGCCGGCTGTACACGAAGAGGGCAAATATTATGTCGGCATCGTGCAGCAGGCGGATCACGAGGCGCTCAACAAGGTCTATGAGGGATTCAGGGACCAGCTGAGTGACCTTATGGGCGACGAAGTGGAGATCGACTATCAGGTCTCTGACGGCACGAAAGAGAAAAGTGATGTGATCATCGACCATTTCCTGCAGGACAAGGATGATCTGATCATGGCCGCCGGCACGAACGCGCTCAGGTGCGCCGTTGCCGCTACGACAGATGTCCCGATCGTGGGAACTGCCGTGACCGATTATATTATTGCCGGCGGGGTCAGCTCTGTCGGAGAGCCCGGCGGCAATGTGACCGGAGTCAGCGATCTTCCTCCCATGGTGACGCAGAGGGATCTTCTCGTACAGCTCAATTCCGACGGAGGGCAGATCGGCATTCTTTACAGCGGTGAAGAGGCCAACTCGGAATTCCAGTGCAGGCTCATGGAGAAATATCTCGATGAGGACGGACACGAGTGGAAGGAGTACGTCTTTGCCGGAAGCGAGGACATGGAAGAGGTGATCAAAAAGGCCTGCAGCGAGAGCAGCGTTCTCTATCTTCCCACCGATAACGTTCTTGCGGTGAATATGGAAACCGTGAACAAATACGCGGTGGAAAACGGAACCAGGGTGTTCACCTCGGACGGCGGCATGTGCAAGAAGGGCGGACTTGTCTCCTACGGCGTAGATTATTATGAGATCGGCGTCGAGGCGGCAAACATGGCCCATGAGATCCTTGTCTACGGCAATATGGAATACGACGAGGACGACGAGGAGGCGGACGAGGACCGCGGAGATCCGGCCAAAATAGCGATCGAGCGGCTGTCGGAAACAGCTTCCGCCTGGTACAATCCGGTGGTTGCCGAAGCAATCGGATGGACTCCCACAGATACCTATTCGGAACTGGATGTAGAGAGACCCGGAGCGGAGGAGACGGATGCGTCCGAAGCAAATACCGGGACGGAATGAGGAACTTAGATGAAACTTTTATTGGCGGAAGACGAGCCGGCTATGGCGGAAGCCGTGACGGATATACTGGAGTATCACCGCTATCAGGTCGATGTGGTCTATGACGGCCTGAGCGCCCTGGATTACATTCAGGTGGGGGAGTACGACGGAATCATCATGGACATCATGATGCCGGGAATGAGCGGCCTCGAGGTCCTGTCCAGGATCCGGAAAGAGGGATGCCGGACGCCGGTGCTCCTTCTTACGGCCAAGTCCCAGGTGGAAGACCGGATCGAGGGACTCGATGCCGGCGCGGACGACTACCTGCCCAAACCGTTTGCCATGGGCGAGCTTTTGGCGAGGATCCGGGCCATGCTGAGGCGAAGGGAGGAGTACAGGCCGGACGTCATTGAGTTCGGGGACCTGAGCCTTGACAGCGGAAGTTCGGTCCTTCAGTGCGGGGACCGGAAGGTGGTCCTTCCCAAGATCGAGTACCGGATGATGGAAGCGCTGATGGTCAATCACGGGATCTACCTCTCCTCGGAGGACCTTTTGGAAAAGGTCTGGGGCTATGACTCGGATGCGGACCTGGGCGCTGTCTGGGTTTATATTTCTTATCTGAGAAAGAGGATCGCGTCAGTGGGGTCGGCGGTCAGGATCACGGCCAAGAGAAATATCGGATACACGCTGACCGTCTGACAACCGGTGGATATACAATGATCGGAACGCTTCAGAAAAGATTTGTAAAAACGGCGATGACTGCGATCACAGTCCTGCTGCTTGTCATAGCGCTTGCGACCGGAGGGCTCTACCTGTTCCGGGTCTACAGCGACGTGCGCTGGATGGCGGGAATGCTCGCGGATCACGGGGGA
>DLYC01000287.1:3146-3668 GCA_003447895.1 Lachnospiraceae bacterium
GGAAAGCGGGCCGCTGCCGGAAGGAGAGAATGCATTTGAGGACGACTTTGCAAAGCACGGCTTTTTCCGGGGAGAGAAGAGAATCTCGGCGGACAATGCGCTGTCCTACAGGTTCTTTCTGGTGCGGCTTTCCGCGGACGGAGAAGTGGAGTCGGCGGATGTCACCCGGATCTATTCCGTGACGGAAGAGGATGCCGGGAGCTACGCGAAGGAGGCCCTCGGGACAGGCCGGACGTCAGGCCTGAAGGAGAGATTTTACTATTATATCCAGAAGACCGACAGCGGGAGTACGGCGGTATTTATCGATGTCTCCGCCCAGACGGGTTCGGTTCTGTCCGTCTTTGGGATCTCTTTGATCATTGCGGTTGTCTGCTGGATCCTCATGTTTCTTCTTGTGAGCCTTCTGTCCAAAAAGGCGATCGCGCCCATTGCGGAGAATATGATCCGTCAGAAGCAGTTTGTCACCAACGCGGGGCATGAACTGAAGACGCCGCTCGCCATTATACTGGCCAATACGGAGGC
>DLYC01000045.1 GCA_003447895.1 Lachnospiraceae bacterium
TCGGCGGATCTGTGCGTAGTGGACAGGATCTTCACGAGAGTGGGGGCCTCCGATGACCTCGGGAGCGGACAGAGCACCTTTATGGTGGAGATGAATGAAGTCGCCAACATCCTAAGAAACGCGACGCCCAGGTCTCTCCTGATCCTGGACGAGATCGGAAGAGGCACTTCCACCTATGACGGGCTCTCCATTGCCTGGTCTGTCATAGAGCACATCAGCAACAAAAAATTTCTGGGCGCCAAGACCCTCTTTGCCACCCACTATCACGAGCTCACAGAGCTGGAGGGCAAAATAGACAACGTCAGCAACTACTGCGTAGCGGTCAAGGAAAAGGGAGACGACATCGTATTCCTCAGAAAGATCATCAAGGGAGGCGCCGACAAGAGCTACGGAATCCAGGTGGCCAAACTGGCCGGGCTCCCGGACATCGTGATCGACAGGGCCAAGGAACTTCTTGAGCAGCTCACCGACAACGACATCACGGAAAAGATCCAGGGGATCGAGACCCGGACAGAAAGCGCATCCAAAAAGCAGGGCAAGGTAAAGCACTATGACGAGGTCGATCTGGGGCAGATGTCGCTCTTTGAGACGGTCTCCGACGAGGATGTCCTCAGGGAGCTTCAGGAGATCGATATCTCAAACCTGACGCCTCTGGATGCCCTCAACACCCTGTACAGGCTTCAGACGGAGCTCAAGAACCGCTGGAACGGATAGACGCGCCGGGAAATTCCGACGCGAAACGGAAGGAAACGTCTGTGGAAATACATTTACTCAGCGAAGAGACGATCAACAAAATCGCGGCCGGAGAAGTGGTCGAAAGGCCTGTCAACGTCGTCAAGGAACTTGTTGAAAACGCGATCGACGCCGGCGCGACAGCCATCACCTGTGAGATTCGCGAGGGCGGAAAGAAGATGATCCGCGTCACCGACAACGGCTGCGGCATTGAAAAGAGCCAGATCACAAAGGCTTTCGAGAGACATGCCACCAGTAAGATCCAGGATGACAGCGATCTCACAAGGCTTGAGAGCCTGGGATTTCGCGGCGAGGCGCTCTCGAGCATTGCCGCCGTCTCCCAGGTGGAGATGATCACGAAGACCCGGGACTCCCTCACAGGGGTCCGGGCCACCAACCAGATCCTGACGGGACTTGCGGACGATACCCCGGTAAAACTCGATCTCGAGGAGATCGGGGCGCCCGACGGGACAAGCATCGTAGTCAGGAACCTGTTCTATAACGTTCCCGTAAGGGCCAGGTTTCTCAAACAGCCCCAGACAGAGGCCGGCTATATCACGGACCTGATCGAGAGGCAGGCTCTGTCGCATCCCGGCGTATCTTTCCACTACAGAGTGGACGGAAGGGAGAAGCTCCACACGACCGGAAACGGTGACCTGAAGGAGCTGATCTACAGAATTTACGGGCGCGAGATCACCGGCAAGGTGCTCCCTGTCAATGTCAGAGAGGGCCGCTACCGCCTCGAGGGATTTGTCGGAAGGCCGGAGATCAGCAGAAGCACAAGGAACTTCGAGATCTTCTTCGTAAACGGAAGAATGTTAAAGAGCAATACTTTGTCCAAGGCTCTTGAGGCGGGTTACCGGACGGATCTTATGCAGCACCGTTTCCCCTTTGCCGTCCTTCATCTGACGGCTCCCCCGGCGGAAGTCGATGTCAATGTCCATCCTGCCAAGATGGAAGTCCGCTTCTCCGAGGCCGAGGTCATCTATCACTTTATCGATGAGAGCGTGCACGCGGTTCTGCATCAGGCGGAGCTGATCCCTGAGGAACGACTTGAAACACAGGCGGAGGAGCGGCAGAGGAAACGCCGGGAGGCGGAGGAGGCACAAAGAAAGCTTCAGAATGAGCCGCATCCCGAGCCGTTTGAAAAGGCGCGGTTTGTCGCGGAGGATCCCTTCCCCTACGGAAAGGGGACTGCGAAAGGCCCTTCCCGCATCGAACTGGATGACTTTGTCTTCGAAGACAAGCGTGTTGAAGACAGGAACACAGAAGAAAAGCACACAGAAGACAGGCGCGAAGAAGGCATTCCGGATAGTCCCGCGGGGAGGCCGGTCATTGACATGACGGCAGAGAAGACCGGGGAGATCTTTGCCCCCCCGTCTTTCCGTGCGGAAAGAGGCTCCTATGTGCAGGCAAGTCTCTTCGGAAATACCGACTTTACACCGGACCGGGAGGAGAAGATCCTGATTCCCGATAACCGCCCCGCCTTTCGGATCATCGGACAGGTGTTTGAGACCTACTGGCTGATCCAGTTTGAGGGAAAGCTTCTTGTGATCGATCAGCACGCGGCGCATGAAAAGGTCAACTATGAGAGGATCATGAAGCGGCTTGAGAACGCGGACCCGTCTCAGTCCGGCTCCCAGATGCTGGCGCCCGCGTCGGTCATCACCATGACGGGGCGGGAAGAGGGCGAGTTCCATGCGCACGAGGAAGTCTTTCAGAGAATGGGCTATGAGATCGAGCCGCTCGGAGGAGGCGATTACGCGATCCGCGCGGTCCCCATGGAGCTCTACGGAAACGATCCCACAGAGCTTCTCAGGGAGACCCTCGAGGAGATGGTCGAAGAGAAGATGAACGGGACGCCGCAGGCGGTCCTTTCCAAAATAGCGTCCATGTCCTGTAAAGCGGCCGTCAAGGGAAACTCCCTTCTCTCCGAAAAAGAGGCCGAGGCCCTGATCGGAGAACTCCTGAAACTGGACAATCCCTATCACTGCCCGCACGGAAGGCCCACCATGATCGTGTTCAGCCAGGCGGACATGGACAAAAAGTTCAAGCGGATCGTAAGCTGAAGCGCTGCGAACCCCTTTTAGGAGAAATCTATGGAAGAGAAAAGTTCACCCGGAAGGCAGCCCCTGATCATAGTCGCCGGACCGACGGCCTCCGGAAAGAGCGCGGCAGCGGTGGAACTTGCGCTCAGAATGAACGGCGCTGTGATCTCCGCGGATTCCATGCAGGTCTACAGAGGCATGGATATCGGGACTGCCAAGGTCACTAAAGAGGAGACCCGGGGCGTTCCGCACTATCTGATCGACTGCATCGACCCTTCCGAGGAATGGAATGTCGTGCGCTTTCAAAAATGTGCCCGCGACGCGGCAGCCGGGATCGCAGCCGGCGGCAAGCTTCCGATCCTGTGCGGCGGGACGGGCTTCTACATCCAGGCGCTTCTTTATGACATCGACTTTACGCAGATGGAAGAGAACCGGCCCCTGAGGGAGCGCTATGCGGCTCTGGCCGCCGAAAAGGGCCCGGAAGCGCTCCATGCCATACTGGCAGAGCAGGATCCGGCCTCGGCAGCGGCCATTCATCCCCGCAATGTAAAGCGGGTCATCAGGGCGCTCGAGTTTCTTGAGGAGAGCGGGGGCTCCATAGCCGCACACAACAAAGAGCAGAGAGAGAGGCCGGCTTTCTACAACGCCGCCTTCTTTGTCCTCTCCATGGACCGCTCCAAACTCTACGCGCGCATAGACAGGCGCGTGGACCTGATGATGGAGAGAGGACTCGTCGAAGAGGTCGCGCGGCTCCGGGAGCAGGGAATCCCGAGAGACAGCACAGCCATGCAGGGGATCGGATACAAACAGATCTACAGCTATCTCGAGGGGGATTATGACCTCGACGAAGCAGTGCGCCTTGTAAAGCGCGATACCCGCCGGTTTGCCAAAAGACAGCTCACCTGGTTTCACCGCGAAAGGGACGTGATCTGGCTGGATCCGGACCGGTTTGAAGACAGCCGGGGTCTTTGGGATCATATGCAGCGCACAGCGGAGGAAGTCCTGGGCCGTCGATATTCTGACTAAGTACTATTACATAAAGGAGAGAGAACAATATGAAGTCCATATACCGTCAGTTCGGTATCTCACAGGAGGTACTAAACTACGCGGAGCCTGTACTCGAGCGTCTTTCGGAGAGATTCCGGCAGATCGACGAGACAGCGGAGTATAATCAGCTGAGAGTCATTAAAGCTATGCAGGAGGCCCATATCGGAGAGGCGAACCTGAAGGGCACGACCGGCTACGGATACGACGATATAGGAAGGGACGGACTTGAGAGGGTCTATGCCTCCTATTTTCACACAGAGGATGCGCTTGTGCGCCCCCAGATCACCTGCGGGACCCACGCCCTGGCCCTGGCGCTCATGAGCAATCTGCGGCCCGGCGATGTGCTGCTTTCCGCCGCGGGAGCGCCCTATGATACGCTTCAGGAAGTGATCGGTATAAGGCCCTCGAAGGGTTCCCTTGCCGAATACGGGATCGGATACCGGCAGGTGGATCTTCTTCCCGACAGCACCTTCGACTTCGAGGGAATCCGGAAGGTATTACGGGAGGAGCCGAAGATCCGGCTCGTGACGATCCAGAGGTCCAAGGGCTACCAGAGCCGCCGCACGCTGAGCGTATCGCAGATCGGAGAGGCGATCTCGGAGATCAAAAAGATCCGGCCCGACGTGATCTGCATGGTGGATAACTGCTACGGCGAGTTTGTGGAGAGGTCCGAGCCCTCTGACGCAGGGGCCGACATGATCGTCGGGTCCCTCATCAAAAATCCGGGCGGCGGGCTCGCGCCGATCGGCGGCTATATCGCCGGCACTGCGGAGTGCGTTGAAAACGCGGCGGTCCGTCTCACTTCCCCGGGCCTGGGAAAAGAAGTCGGCGCGACGCTGGAAGTTCTCCCCTCCTTCTACCAGGGATTCTTCATGGGCCCCACCGTGACCGCTTCGGCACTCAAGGGCGCCGTCTTCGCAGCGAACCTCTACGAGCCGCTCGGCTTTCCGGTTCTGCCTGACAGCCGGGAGGAGCGGTATGACATCATCCAGGCCATCACCTTCGGCTCTCCCGAGGGCATCATTGCCTTCTGCCAGGGAATCCAGTCGGCCTCCCCGGTAGACAGCTTTGTATCTGCGGAGCCCTCGGATATGCCGGGATATGACAGTCAGGTCATCATGGCGGCGGGCGCCTTCGTCTCCGGCTCCTCCATTGAGCTTAGCGCCGACGGACCGATCAAACCGCCTTACAACGTCTACTTCCAGGGCGGCCTCACCTGGCCCCATGCCAAACTGGGAATCTTAAAGACGCTGCAGAACCTGTCTGAGAGAGGACTGATCAAACTTCCCTGACCGTATGGTCAAAGCCCCGGAGAGGCTGAGCGGAGGTATACAGTGATCGAAAGGCACAGAAACGGATCCGGGATCCGTTCCCGGAACCGTTCCGGGAAGAATTCCCCGAACAATTCTCCAAACAGCTCGGAAGAGATGCCCTATGAGCGCTTTCTGTCCTGCGGCGCCGGGAGTCTTACCAACGCGGAGCTTTTGGGGATCATCCTTCGCACGGGCACAAAGGGCGTTTCAGCCGTTGACCTTGCCAGAAAGGTTCTCGGAATCCATGACCCGGAAGCGAACTCCCTATCCGCCTTAAAGAGGCTCACAATGGCGGAGCTGCGGGCTGTTCCGGGCATCGGAGAGGTCAAGGCCGTCAAACTCCTGTGTCTGTCGGAAATCGCGCGGAGGATCGTCCGGGAGAAAATTCACACAAACCCCAGACTCCGGTCACCGGGGGAGATCGCGGATTACTTTATGGAAGAGATGCGCCATCTGGATACAGAGCGCACCGTTGTGCTTCATCTTGACAGCAAGATGGAAATCCTGGGGGAGGACATCCTGACGGTCGGAACCGTAAACGGAGCCCTGATCTCGCCCCGCGAGATCTTTATCAAGGCACTGGAGAGGCATGCCGTACAGATTGTCCTCATCCACAATCATCCGAGCGGGGATCCCACGCCGAGCGGCTGTGACATAGAATCCACAAAGGCCATTCAAAGAGCCGGCGAGATGATCGGAATCCGTCTTACGGACCACATTGTGATCGGAGATCTGAGCTACTGCAGTTTCAAGGAAATAGGACTATTAACTGATGAAAACACCTGATTATAAGAATCGCCCCGTCATTGTGGCAATCGTATCCGTCCTTCTTGCGTCGATCCTGGTAGGGCGCCTGTTCTACCTGCAGATCATCCGGGGAGAAGAGTATACGGAATCCTTTGAAGAGAGCGTGACCAGAAGAGTTCGCATTCCCGCAAAGAGGGGAAGGATCCTGGACCGAAACGGAAAAGTCCTGGCGGAGTCCAAAACTGTGCGCGATATTACGATCGTGGACAACACCGGAAACAGCAGAGAGGAAAACAACCGGCTAAACTATATTATCCAAAAAACGCTGGGGATCCTGTCTGAAAATAATGAGAGCATTACCAATGACTTCGGCGTCGCCTGGAACGGCTCAGAATATGAATTTACGAAAGAGGGTTTTTATCATCTGCGATTTCTGGCCGACGTCTACGGATACGCGGACACGGAGACTCTGTCCGATCAGGAGCGGGAAGCCGGCGCGGAGGATATTGTCCTGATGCTGGCGGACCGGTACCGGATCGAGAAGGATATGACCTCCTCCCAGATGTGCGTGCTTCTTCTCAATACAGTGATCGTCCGCTACAATCTGTCGTTAAATTCGTTTCAAAAATATGTGCCGACCGTGATTGCAAGAGAGGTCAGTGATGACACGGTCGGGAAAATCCTGTCTGAACACGACCTGGACGGCGTGACGGCGACCACAAACTACAAGCGCGTCTACTATGACAG
Organism: Lachnospiraceae bacterium; assembly: GCA_003447895.1. Taxonomy (GTDB): domain Bacteria; phylum Bacillota; class Clostridia; order Lachnospirales; family Lachnospiraceae; genus CAG-791. The sequence continues at coordinate 6,635 of DLYC01000045.1, forward strand.
CGAATATCTCTCGGACGTGACGGGCTATATCAGCCAGATCAGTTCGGAGGAGCTCTCCGAAAACGGGGATATCTACAGCGCGGGCGATCAGACCGGAACAGTCGGCATTGAAGCTTCCATGGAGGAGACGCTCAGAGGAAACGGCGGTTACCGGGAGATCAGCGTCGATAACCTGGGAAGGGAGAAGAATGAGATCTCCTTCAAAGCGCCTTCGGACGGAAACGATGTCTATCTTACGATCGACAAAGACGTACAGATCGCGGCACACAGGATCGTCGAGAAGAACCTGAGGGATATTCTCCTTGCCAAGATGACGGACAGCGTCACTTCCTTTGAGATCACGGAAGAGACCAACGGAAAGGATATCGTGATTCCGGCCGCTGACGTCTATGCCGCAATCCTGAGCAATATCATTGACCGGGACCACTTTGAGTCCGACGATGCCTCCGACAGTGAGGTCCAGATGCTGGGAATCTTCCGTTCCTACCTCGAGAGTGTCAAGATGATGGTCCGTTCCGAGCTGGAATCCGTGAGGACCCCTTACGATGAAGCGACCCTGGAGCTTAAGGAGTATTCCACTTACATTGTGAGGGCGCTCTACGACCAGGGAGTCCTTCTTTCGGATCAGATCGACACAGACGACGACGTCTATCGCGCATGGACTGTTTCCGGCACCAACTCGATGGGCGATTTCCTCTACCGCGCCTGTGAGGCGGGATGGGTCGACAAAGAAGTGATCGGGACCGATTCCGGGAACCCGGATGAAGTCTTCGAAGCGCTCACGCAGTATGTGATCGATGAGCCCTGCGAGGACTACAGCTTCGGATCCCTTGTGTGCAAATACATGATGGAATCGGGCGCGGCAAACGGGAATCTTGTCTGCAGGATCCTGTTTGATCAGGAGATGTTCGACCCTTCCGATTCGGTCCGAGACGCCATCGACAGCGGGGAGAGCAAGGCTGCTTTTCAATATGTCCAAAGGCTGATCCGGAACGGAGATCTCACACCCGGACAGCTCCACCTGTACCCCTACAGCGGCTCCGTCGTCATCACGGACCCGGACAACGGGCAGGTCCTTGCCCTTGTCAGCTATCCCGGTTATGACGCGAACCGCATCCAGGACAGCGAATATATGGAATCCATTGTGAGAAACCCGTCCAAGCCAATGTTAAATCAGGCGACGCAGCAGAGGACCGCGCCGGGATCCACTTTCAAAATGGTGACCGCCGCGGCGGGCATCTCAGAGGGCGTCGTCACCACTTCGGAGACCATCTCCTGCGGAGGAGAATTCGACAAGATCGATCCTGCCCCGCATTGCTGGGTTTTCCCGAACAGCCACGGCTATCAGAACATGGAGGGCGCGATCGCCAATTCCTGCAATATGTTCTTCTATGAAGTGGGATACCGTCTCGGGGAGTCGGAGGGCGACTTCGACAATGACGTCGGAATTGACCTTCTGGCCGGATACGCGGCCAGGTTCGGACTGGACAGAAAGTCCGGTGTGGAGATCGAGGAGGCGGTTCCGTCCGTCGCGACAAGAGACGTCGTACGCGCGTCCATCGGCCAGTCCAACAACGGCTACACGACCGCGGCCCTTGCCCGCTATGCGGCGGCGGTCGCCTCGGAGGGCGATCTCTACGATCTGACGCTCCTTGATCACTCCGAAAACAGTGAGGGAGCGACGATCGAGGAATACGGACCCAAGGAACTGGAACCGATCGACATGGACGAGGACTACTGGGACAGCGTACGGAGCGGGATGAGAAGAGTCTGCGCGGCCAAATCGGCCTTCTCTTCCCTGCATATGTATGATGAGAACGATGACTATGTAAGGATCAGCGCGGCAGGAAAGACCGGAACCGCGCAGCAGGCGTTCAACCTGCCAAACCATGCGCTGTTTCTCGGATTTGCCCCATACGATGAGCCGGAAATCGCGATTGCCGTCCGTATTCCATACGGTTACGGATCCGATTACGCGTCCCGTATTGCCGCGCAGGTGATGCAGTGCTATTTTGACAGTGACAGTTTGTCGGATATCTTATCTTCCTCTGACATTCCGGAATTTGAAAACGGTGATTAACGATGAACAATAAGGTTGCAGGTGGTTTGATCCACAACTTAAGAAAGCTTGGGAAAATGGACGCTGTGCTTTTGAGCACAGTGGTCCTTCTCAATCTCATGGGCCTTGTCTCCATAAACAGCATATCGGAGATCGTCGGCATTGACGGCATTCTCATCAAGCAGACCGCGGGGAGCCTGATCGGCATCGTGATTATGCTGGTCCTCAGCGTGGTCGATTACCGGCCCCTCGCCAAATACTACATAGTCCTGTACGGGATCATCATTGCTGCGCTCGCGGCTGTCCTGGTATTCGGAACTTCGGCAGGAGGCGCGAAGCGCTGGATCGGTGTCGCCGGCATCACTTTTCAGCCCTCCGAGCTGGCAAAAATATTGTTGATTTTATTTTATTCAGAGTTCATAATCAATCATATAGGGGCAATTTCCCGATGGAAGGTGTTTGCGGTCAGCACGCTTTTGATCCTTCCGCCGGTTCTCATGATCCTCAAGGAACCTGATCTTTCAACCGCTGTCATGGTGCTTCTTATCTTTTGTGTGATCCTGTTTGTCGCCGGAATCAGCGGAAAGGTGATAGCGGGCTTTTTTGCTGCCGCTGTCCCGGCTTTTCTGATCCTGCTCTTTCTGGTCCTGAGCGGAGGCAGCACTTTTCTCGGAGGATATCAGACCCAGCGCATACTGGCCTGGATCCATCCGGAGGATTACGCATCTTCGACCGCATACCAGACGATGAATTCCATGACCGCCATCGGTTCAGGAAGGCTGATCGGAAAGGGGCTGAGCACAGGAACATCCGGAACACTTTTGGGAACCGGTTTTATTTCCGAGTCACAGACAGATTTTATCTTTGCCGTGATCGGAGAGCAGTTCGGATTTCTGGGCTGTACGATCATGATCATCCTGATCACGGTCGTTGCGATCCGGTGCTGTCTGATCGCCGCGGGAAGCAGCAGGCTTTCCGATAAGATCATTGCCTCCGGTATGGCAGCCTGGATCGGTCTTCAGAGTTACCTGAATATAGGGGTGGCGACGGGGCTTCTTCCCAACACCGGAATACCGCTTCCGTTCGTCAGCTACGGTCTGACCAGCCTGATCTGTCTGTATGGAGGACTGGGATTTGTTCAAAATATCTGTATTCGCAACAGAACGGCATCACAGATCAGCAGAAAACCTACTTAAATGGAGAAATCGATGAGGATTGCATTAATCGCACATGACGCGAAAAAGAAACTGATGCAGAATTTCTGCATAGCCTACCGCGGCATACTGAGCAGGCACCAGCTCTATGCGACCAGTACGACAGGAAGGCTCATTGAGGAAGTAACCAACCTGAACATTCACAAGCATCTCGCGGGACACCTGGGCGGCATGCAGCAGATCGGCGCACAGATCGAGCAAAATGAGATCGACCTTCTGATCTTTCTTCGCGATCCGCTTACGCCCAAGAGGCATGAACCGGACGTCAATGATGTCGTAAAGCTTTGCGACATGCACAATATCCCCATGGCGACAAACCTCGCTACGGCAGAGCTTTTGATCAAGTCACTTGACAGGGGCGATCTCGAGTGGCGGGAGATGTACAAGTAAACGTATCAGCAGTATGAGTAACACAATAAAGCGATTCCAAAATTTGAAAATGACAATATCAGATCTGAAGGACTTTAGGTATTTGACAAGAGCAGCGGCTGCTGCTCTTGCTGTCTGCAGCATGTTTCTCTTTGCCGGCTGCGGAAGAACGGTCACGCATGATTATGAGAGCATGCGAAGCGCGGGTTCCGTGAGCGCGGACGCAGTCAATCCGATGGTGACATCACAGTCGCTTGCTGTCAGAGAGAAGCCTTTTGCTTATATGCTCTGCCTCCCGGCCGATGCCGGCGAGGGCAAGGAACTCTCCGGAAACCTCGAATATGCCGGCCTGTTTGACCTCAAGAGGAAGAAAGTGATCTACGGATCCGGCCTCACACAGAGGGTATATCCTGCCAGCACAACGAAGCTTATGACAGCGCTGGTCGCTCTCAAATACGGAGATCCCGGCCAAAAGATCACCATATCCGAGAATGCCGCGTATCCCGGCGACGACGCGCAGCGCCTTGTCCTTGATCCGGGGGATTCCATGACCCTTGAGCAGGCAGTCAATTACCTGCTTGTCTTTTCGGCAAACGACATTGCCATTGCGATCGCGGAGAATATAGGCGGAAGCTACGATGAATTTGTCGATCTGATGAACAAAGAAGCTGTGGCCCTCGGCGCTACGGGGACGCATTTTACAAACCCTCACGGCCTCCACAACGATGAGCATTACACAACGCCCTACGACCTTTACCTGATCCTCAATGCGGCCAGAAAGAACAAGGTCATCCGCGAGATCCTGCCCAAATCCGGCTATAACACCGTATTTAGAGGGGAGGACGGAGAGGACAAGAGCATCGCCGTAAATGCCACAGACGCCTATCTGACCGGCGATACGGACGCCCCTGAGGGAATTACGGTGATCGGCGGAAAGACAGGGACAACAGAACCCGCGGGACACTGCCTGATCATCTTATCCCAGAACAGCAGCGGAGAGCCCTATATTTCAGTCGTCATGAAGACGGATTCGATCGACGAGCTGTATACGAGCATGAACAGCCTGCTGTCTGAAATCCCGAATTAGCGGTTGTATTTTGAGGTCCAATCAACTATAATGAAACCATAA
>DLYC01000141.1 GCA_003447895.1 Lachnospiraceae bacterium
CGCTTGCTGAACTGAGGAGCGCGGCGGGCGCCCTTGAGACCGTATTTCTTTCTCTCCTTCATTCTGGAATCTCTGGTGAGGAAGCCGGCTTTCTTGAGTGTAGGACGAAGCTCTTCATCTGCTTCGCAAAGTGCGCGTGCGATGCCGTGGCGGATCGCGCCTGCCTGGCCGGTTGTTCCGCCGCCCTTGACAGTGATCTTGAAATCATACTGATCCGCTGTCTGGGTCTCTACCAGGGGCTGTCTTACGATCACCTTCAGAGTCTCAAGTCCGAAGTAATCGTCGATGCTTCTGCCGTTGATGGTCATCTCGCCCTTACCGGGGGTCATAAAAACTCTGGCAACAGAGGATTTCCTTCTGCCTGTTCCATAGTAAGTGGTTGCTTTAGCCATTTTTATCTCCTTTCAGTCTCCGATTAGAACTTAAGCTCTTCAGGCTTCTGTGCTGCGTGCTTGTGCTCGCCGCCTTCGTAAACATAAAGCTTCTTGTACATCTGCTCGCCAAGGGGTCCCTTAGGAAGCATTCCGCGGACTGCCTTCTCCACAACCCTGACGGGCTTGGTCCTGAGCATTTCACGAAGTGTTGTGTACTTCGCGCTGCCGACGTACTCGGAATGTCTGAAGTAGATCTTCTGATCAAGCTTCTTGCCTGTAACCTTGATCTTTCCGGCGTTGAGAATGATCACATAATCGCCTGTATCAAGGAAAGGGGTGAAGATCGGCTTGTTCTTGCCGCGAAGAACCTTCGCGACCTCGGAAGCAAGACGACCAAGGGTCATATCAGTAGCGTCAACTACATACCATTTTCTCTCGATCTTTGCTGCGCTAGGCATATAGGTTTTCATCATGTATCCTCCATGTATCCGTTAACCGTCTTAGATATTCATTGGTGTGCGATTCGCAGTCGGTGTATGATCCAAAACCGGGGAGTTTGGGCATCAAAAAGACGCAGTTCATCACCGTCGCACCCGAACATTATAAGATAGGATTTTAGGTGTGTCAATTTTTTTACACAATTTTTTCTGTATTTTTTTGAGGGCTCTCCTGAAGGATCCGGTAGCGCACGAGCGTCAGCCCCTGCGGCGGCGCCGTCGGTCCGGCAGCCTGTCTGTCACGCGCCTCCAGGATCCGCGCCATCTCCTCCGGCTTCAGAGCGCCCCGACCGACTTCCATCAGCGTACCGGCGATGATCCGGACCATATTGTAGAGAAAGCCGGTCCCGCTGACGCGGATCACGATCTCCCTGGGCGGGACCGTTCTCTGCTGAGAGGGATCCTGCGCCGGTCTCTGCTGAGTGGGATCCTGCGCCTGCGCGCCCGGCTCCCGGCACATCTCCCCGTCCGAAGGCAGGACCTGTGCTACCCTCTCCGCGATCCGCTCCTGTTCGCAGGGCCTCTCAAGGACCTCGATCTCCGTGATCGTCCTCACCGTTGTGAGCGCCTGCGTGTGGATACTGCAGAAGCTCTTAAAGTCGTGCTCTCCCACCAGAAAGGCTGCCGCCTCGCGCATTTTCTCCACATCAAACGGCGTGTAGGAAAAGTGCGTGTAGCGCTTTCTCCTCGGAGACGGGAACCATGCGTTGTAGATCACATACTCGTAGGTCTTGACCGTCTCGCAGAATCTCGGGTGGAAGTCCGGGGGCACCTCCCGCGAGGACTGCACGCAGATGTCGTCCGGAAGACGAACATTCAGGGCGTTCGCGAACTTCCCGGGCGGGATCCGGCTCTCTGTGTCAAACACCGCGAGGTTACAGAGCGCGTGCACCCCTGCGTCGGTCCGGCTCGCGCCGCTGACCTGGGTCGGCACACCTGTCAGCTCCGTGACCGCTCTGTTCAGTTCTCTCTCAATTGTCGGGACACCGCTTTTCTGCGCCTGAAATCCCGAATAGTCCGTGCCGTCATAGGACACGGTGAGCAGTATTCTCTTCATCGTTGTCTGTACCTGCCCGCCACTAAGCTGAGTTTGTCACTACACGTCCCCTATGGAGGCGGGAAACGTTCCATCCGGGTCAGAAAACAATCCGCATCGCAATGCAGGCGGCAAAAAATACAGCCAGCACAACATATGCGACCCTGTCCCTAGCCTCGTACACCAGGGGTTTCATCTTCGTTCTCCCCTCGCCGCCGCGGTAGCACCTGGCCTCCATGGCCATCGCGAGGTCATTGGCTCTCCGAAAAGCGGAGATAAAGAGCGGCACGAGAAGCGGCACAAGGCTCTTGATCTTTTTGATCAGGTTCCTGCTCTCGAAGTCGGCGCCTCTCGCGATCTGCGCCTTCATGATCTTATCCGTCTCCTCCATGAGAATGGGAATAAAGCGGAGCGCGATCGACATCATCATGGCGATCTCATGTACCGGAACGTGCACTTTTTTGAGCGGCCGCATGAGGCTCTCGAGCGCGTCCGTCAGCTGGGTGGGCGTCGTTGTGAGCGTCATGATCGAGGACCCCAGGATCAAAAGACTCAGTCTCAGCGCCATCTTCACGGCAAAGGAGATTCCTTCCTTTGTGATCTTAAAGATCCACGCCTGCCACACCACTTCGCCCGGTGTGAGAAACAGGTTAAATACCACCGTGATGAGCAGAAGAAAGAGAATCGTCTTCATGCCCCTTACGATAAACCGGAACGGGACATTCGACAATTTGATCATCACGAACAGGAAGACGCCCGCGAGCAGATAGCCCGGAAACGAGTCCACAATGAACAGGGAGATCAGATACACGAAGGTCCCCACGAGCTTGACGCGGGGGTCCAGCCTGTGGAGCAGCGAATCCGTCTGATAATATTGGCCTAATGTAATTGAATCAAACATGCAGCTCCCCCCGATGCGCCAGAATCTGCGCGGCAGCGTCCCTGACATTCAGGACATCTGTGTTTACGTCCAGCCCCCGCTCCTTGAGGAGCGCCATAATATAGGTGATCTGCGGCGCGGAGAGCCCCAGATCCTCCAATTCTCTGACATGCCGAAAGACCTGCACGGGCTCATCGTCGTACAGGATCTTACCGCTTCCCATGACCATGATCCGGTCTACGTAGTGCGCGACATCGTCCATACTGTGGGATACAAGAATGATGGTCATGTTCAGCTCGCGCTTCATCTCCGCGATCAGTCCAAGGATCTCATCCCGGCCTCTCGGGTCCAGCCCTGCCGTGGGCTCATCGAGGATCAGGATCTTGGGCTTCATGGCAAGTACGCCTGCGATCGCCGCCCTTCTCTTTTGTCCGCCCGACAGGTCGAAGGGGGAAGATTTGTAAAGGGATTTTGGCATTTTGACGCTCTCCAGCGCCTCTACCGCCCTCCGCTTCGCTTCCTGATCGCTCAGCCCCAGGTTCTTTGGGCCAAAACATACATCCGTGAGCACATCGACTTCAAAGAGCTGGTGCTCCGGGTACTGGAAGACCAGTCCCACATCGGACCGAAGCTTCTTCTTGTCAAACTTCTCTGAATCAATATCTTCGCCGTTGTAATAAATATGGCCCGAAGTGACCTTCAAAAGGCCGTTCAGAG
>DLYC01000240.1:0-411 GCA_003447895.1 Lachnospiraceae bacterium
GCAGGAAAGATGCAGCCCGCCGGCGCCTGGAAGTGCCCCAAGTGCGGAACCGAGGGCAACGTCGGCAAGTTCTGCGGCGAGTGTGGAACCCCCAAGCCGGCTGACGGCTGGAAGTGCCCCAAGTGCGGAACCGAAGGCAACAAGGGCAAATTCTGCAGTGAGTGCGGAGCCCCCAAGCCGGCGGATGACGGTGCATGGACCTGCCCTAAGTGCGGCCGCGAAGGCAACACCGGCAAGTTCTGCGGCGAGTGCGGAGCACCGAAGGCTTAAATACTAATTCTACAAAAGTTTCTGTCATTACAGATTGAACGGCGGGCGTACAGCGAAACTGTGCGTCCGCCTTTTCAGAAGGTGGAACCGGATGGGGCGGGATGACAGGCGCCCGGGGAACGGTTAAATATTGCGGCGTCG
>DLYC01000240.1:473-6147 GCA_003447895.1 Lachnospiraceae bacterium
TTAAATATTGCGGCGTCGAAACGACCAGGGAGAAGGAGGACCAAAAATGGCAGAGAAAATTACTGTTTATCAGTGTCCGGCCTGCACAGGGCCGCTTCATTTCGACGGAAAGATCGGCAAACTGAAATGTGATTACTGCGGGAGCACCTATACGACGGAAGAAGTCGAGGCGCTCTACAGAGAGAAAAACGCAAAGGCTGTCGACAGCGAAGGCACCGGCTGGGGGAGCGACGCGGCCCACATGCGCGCCTACAACTGTACAACCTGCGGCGCGGAACTCATCTGCGATGACACGACGGCGGCGACCAGCTGCCCTTACTGCGGAAACCCCACGGTGATTCCCGGGAAATTTGCGGGCGTAGACCGCCCCGACTACGTGATCCCCTTCAAAGTGGACAAGTCCCAGGCCATAGAAGCTTTCAAAAACTATTACAAGGGAAGAAAGCTGCTGCCGGGATCTTTTGGCGCACAGAATCATATCGAAGAGATCAAGGGAGTCTACGTCCCCTTCTGGATGTTCACGGGCGAAGTGGAAGGCCAGGCGCGCTACAAAGCCTACAAGGACGACAAGCGCCGCGCCGGGGACGAAGAGATCACCAAGCGGGACCACTACAATGTCTACCGGTCCGGTTCGATGGGCTTTGAGAAAATTCCGGTCGACGCCTCGACCAAAATGCCGGACGACCTGATGGACTCCATCGAGCCCTTCGACTACAAAGAACTGCGCCCCTTCGCAATGGAATACATGCCGGGCTACCTCGCCAACAAATACGACGTCTCCAAATCGGAGAGCCAAAAACGCGCCGACGAGCGCGCCGTCAGCTCCTTCCGCTCAGCCCTCCGCAGCTCCGTCAAAGGATACACCTCCGTCACGGTCGACCATCAGAACGAGATAGTCCGGCCGGGCAGGACGGACTACGGAATGCTTCCGGTGTGGCTTCTCAGCTCCAGCTTCGAGGGCAAAGTATACCAATTTGCCATGAACGGCCAGAGCGGCAAGATGATCGGCGACCTCCCGGTTTCCAAATTAAAGCTTGCGGCGTGGGTGGCAGGCGTTTTTGCGGCCATCTTCGCACTCTTTAATTTCCTGATCTTCGCAAACAATGAGAACAGCGTCATGATCAGTGCCATCATCGCCCTGATCGTGGCGGCCATAACCGGCGCCGTCATGAACGGCAGCATGAAACCTGTGGCCAGGAGCCACTCGGCGGGCGCCTATGTCGCGCCCGACGGAAGCCTGGCACTGGCCAGGCAGGATGACCACTTTGAGTGGACCGAGGAGATTCGCCAGAAGATCAAGACGGCCGACCAGAGTGGCGGCGAACCTCAGTCCGGGGGAGGAAGAGCCGGGCGGAGGTAAATTGTTGAATGGTGATAGTGAGAAAGGGGCTGCTTGCAGCCCCTTTTTCAGGTTAACCTGATGAAACAGGTATTCCGGTTGGCTCAGTCGAGGGGCCGGTTCCACCCAATTAAGCAACCTGATTCTCAGAGTGGAATTGTTCTGATCTTCGTCTGCTTTTAAGAACATTCGTTCTAAAAATTTTCTGTTCTAATTAAAAATCATGTGATATACTCTGTTAATAGCCCCAATAAGGGCGCTGCAAGTGCCCGCCAAGGGGAAAAAGCAAGCCCCCGCCCCAGGGGCGCATCAAACCAACCACCACCTTAACAGGAGAGGACCGCGAATGGACCACTTTGTACTGCATTCTGAATATGAGCCCACGGGAGATCAGCCGCAGGCGATCGCTGATCTTGTGAAGGGATTTGAGGAAGGAAATCAGTTTCAGACGCTTCTGGGAGTCACGGGGTCGGGCAAGACCTTTACGATGGCCAATATCATTCAGGCCCTCAACCGGCCGACGCTGATCATTTCCCATAACAAGACACTGGCAGGGCAGCTGTACGGAGAGATGAAGGAATTCTTCCCGGAAAACGCGGTGGAGTACTTCGTTTCTTATTATGATTATTATCAGCCGGAGGCCTATATTCCTTCGAGTGATACTTATATTGCAAAGGACTCGATGATCAATGACGAGATTGACAAGCTGAGGCTGTCGGCGACGGCTTCGCTGGCGGAGAGGCGGGATGTCGTGGTGGTGGCCAGTGTGTCGTGTATTTACGGACTGGGCAGCCCGGATGAGTTCAAGGGGATGTCGATCTCGCTTAGGCCCGGCATGGAGAAGGACCGGGATGAGGTGATCAAGGAACTCATTGCGATCCAGTACACAAGAAATGATCTGTCGCTGGAGCGCTGTAATTTCCGCGTCAGGGGGGACACGGTTGAGGTCTATCCCGCGCAGGGCGGCGACTATCTGATCCGGATCGAGTGGTTCGGGGATGAGATCGACAGGATCTGTGAGGTGGAGCAGCTGACAGGGAGGGTCCACTCGAGTTTGAACCATGTGATGATCTGGCCCGCCTCTCATTACGTGGTGCCGCAGGAGAAGATCAACAGGGCCTGCGACAATATTGAGGCGGAAATGCGGGAGCAGGTGAAGTTCTTTAAGTCCCAGGACAAGCTGATCGAGGCGCAGAGAATCTCGGAGAGAACCAATTTTGACATCGAGATGATGCGCGAGACGGGATTCTGCAGCGGGATCGAGAACTATTCAAGGCATCTGAATTTTGGCAGGGAGGGGGAGCCGCCGCTGACGCTCATGGACTTCTTCCCGGACGATTTTCTGATCATTGTGGACGAGTCGCACATGACGATCCCGCAGATCGGCGCCATGTACCACGGCGACAGGTCGCGCAAGAAGACACTGGTGGAGTACGGATTCCGCCTTCCGTCCGCGCTGGACAACCGGCCGCTGAACTTTGAGGAGTTCGAGGGGCACATCGACCAGATGCTGTTCGTGAGCGCGACGCCGGGGCCCTATGAGGAGGAGCATGAGCTTCTTAGGACCGAGCAGATCATCAGGCCCACGGGACTTCTGGACCCCAAGATCGACGTGCGCCCTGTCCACGGGCAGATCGACGACATGATCGTGGAGATCCGAAAGACCGTGAAGGAAGGAAACAAGGTACTCGTCACGACTCTGACCAAGAAGATGGCGGAGGACCTGACGGATTATCTGGCCGGCGCGAGCATCCGGGTCAAGTACCTGCACTCGGACATCGATACGCTGGAGCGGTCGCAGATCATTCGGGATATGCGGCTGGATGTTTTTGACGTGCTGGTGGGTATCAACCTACTGCGCGAGGGCCTGGACATCCCGGAGATCGCGCTGGTCGTGATCCTGGATGCCGACAAGGAAGGGTTCCTAAGGTCGGAGACGTCTCTGGTGCAGACCATCGGGCGCGCCGCAAGAAACGCGGACGGACATGTGATCATGTACGCCGACAACATGACGGACTCGATGCGCAAAGCGATTGAAGAGACCGAGCGCCGCCGCGCCGTCCAGTCAAAATATAACGAAGAGCACGGGATCACCCCCCAGACGATCCGAAAAGCGGTGCGCGATCTGATCTCGATCTCCAAGGAGATCTCCAAGGAGCAGGCCGCATTTGAGAAGGATCCGGAGTCCATGAATCTGGGCGAACTGAGGAAACTGATCGCGGAAGTGGAGAAGAAGATGCGAAGGGCGGCCGCGGACCTCAACTTCGAGGCGGCAGCAGAGCTTCGCGACCGGATGCTGGAACTTAAGAAACACGAGCTGGAACTGACGGGCGGCAAGTGACGCCGCGCCTTTACAAGATAGAAACGGATAGAAATACATGGCTGTAAAGATGAAGAAACCGGATTACTGGCCCGCCCTCGAAGAGGGGGAGAAACTGGCCGGGATCCAGAGAGAGAGGGATGCGCAGAGAAGAAGCATCATTAATAAGGAAGACTGTATCCGCATCAGGGGCGCGAATGAGCACAATCTGAAGAACCTGACGCTGGACATCCCCAGAAACGAGCTGGTGGTTCTGACCGGGCTGTCGGGATCGGGCAAGTCGTCGCTGGCTTTTGACACGATCTACGCGGAGGGGCAGAGAAGGTACATGGAGTCGCTGTCCTCCTACGCGAGGCAGTTCCTGGGGCAGATGGAGAAGCCGGACGTGGAGAAGATCGACGGCCTCTCGCCCGCGATCTCCATTGACCAGAAGTCCACGAACCGAAACCCGAGGTCGACCGTCGGGACGGTGACGGAGATCTATGACTATTTCAGGCTTCTGTATGCCAGGATCGGCACGCCGCACTGCCCCAACTGCGGAAAGGAGATCGCAAGGCAGACGGTGGACCAGATGGTGGACCGCATCATGGAGCTTCCCGAGCGCACGAGGATCCAGATCCTGGCGCCCGTCGTAAGGGGCAGAAAGGGCGAGCACCAGAAGGTCATCGACAGGGCCCGGAGGGCCGGCTATGTGCGCCTTCGCATCGACGGAAATCTCTATGACATCTCCGAGGAGATCAAGCTGGAGAAGAATATCAAGCACAATATCGAGGTGGTCATCGACAGACTGGTCGTCAAGGAGGGCATCGAGAGGAGACTTACGGACTCCGTGGAGAACGCGCTTCAGCTGGCGGACGGACTTCTCCAGGTGGACGTGGTGGACGGAGAGCTCATGCAGTTCTCCCAGAGCTTCGCGTGCCCGGACTGCGGGATCAGCATTCCCGAGATCGAGCCCCGAAGCTTTTCCTTCAACAATCCTTTCGGCGCCTGCCCCAACTGCGCGGGCCTTGGCAACAAGATGGAGTTTTCACCGGAACTGATCATCCCGGACGACACGAGATCGATCAACGACGGGGCGATCGCGGTTCTGGGCTGGCAGTCCTGCATGAACAAGGGGAGCTTTGCGAACGCGATCCTGCAGGCGCTGACCAGGGAATTCGGTTTCAGCCTGGATACGCCGATCAGGGACCTGTCCAGGGAAGTCAGGGACATGCTGATGTACGGCACGGACAAGAGCGTCGATGTCTATTACGAGGGGCAGAGAGGAAAGGGCGTCTACCCGGTGGTCTTTGAGGGACTCATTAAGAACTCGGAGCGCCGCTACCGCGAGACCGCCTCGGAGACCATGAAGGCGGAGTATGAGACCTTCATGAGCATCACGCCCTGCAAGGTCTGCGGGGGCAAGAGGCTCCGCAAGGAGTCCCTCGCCGTGACTGTCGGCGGGATCGATATTTATGACCTGACCTGTCTCTCCATCCGCGCGCTGAGCGAGTTTATGGAGAAGCTGGAGCTGACCCCCACGCAGCGCAAGATCGGCGCGCAGGTCCTCAAGGAGATCCGGGCCAGAGTGGGCTTCCTCATCGATGTCGGCCTCGACTATCTGACGCTCGCCCGCGCGACGGCGACGCTGTCCGGCGGAGAGGCGCAGAGAATCCGCCTTGCGACGCAGATCGGGTCGGGACTTGTGGGCGTGTGCTATATTTTGGACGAGCCGAGTATCGGACTTCACCAGAGGGACAATGACAAGCTCCTTCGGACCCTCAAGAACCTGCGCGACCTCTGGAACACCGTCATTGTCGTCGAGCACGACGAGGACACGATGTTCGCGGCCGACTATATCGTCGACATCGGGCCGGGCGCGGGCTCTCACGGCGGAACCGTGGTGGCGACGGGGACAGCGGAGGAGATCATGGCGAACCCGGACTCCATCACAGGGCAGTATCTGAGCGGCGCCAAGGCCATTCCGGTTCCGGCGGAGCGCCGAAAGCCTGCGGGATGGATCAAGGTCCGCGGCG
>DLYC01000060.1:0-1219 GCA_003447895.1 Lachnospiraceae bacterium
CGGAATGGGAGCATCGGAAAAGCATATGGAAAGCCTCTGACAGGGGCAGGACCCGCAAAGCGCGAAAAACCAGCGCCTTGCGGGTCTTTTCAGTTTGGCGGCATCTTAGTCCGTCCGTTTGGCGGCGCCTTAGTCCGTCATCCCATCGGCTTCTCCGATTCCGCCGCCGGTCTGCTGCGCCCAAAGGTCCTGATATGTCAGGCTTCCCGAATTCTTCGGGAGAGCGTGTTCAGGACCCGCTTCTTGTCGGCACTCCACTGCGGCTCGATGAGAAGGCGCTTGGGGCCGTCTCCCGTGAGCCGGTGCACGACAGTCTGCGGCGGGAGAAGGCGCAGGCAGTCGACAACTAAATCGCAATAGGAATCCAGAGTCAATAAAGGAAACGGATCGGCCTCATACTCGCGGGCCAGTTCGGTTCCCCTCAGTATATGCAGAAGCTGGAGCTTTATGCCGTCAGGCGGCGGCGTCAAAAGAGAGAGATACCGCACGGTCTCCAACATCTCCTCGCGCGACTCGCCCGGGAGCCCCAGGATGACGTGGACAATGACTTCGAGACCGGTGGGGAAGGCGGCAAGCTTCTCCGGGGCGATATGCCTGTATGCAATCATGTCTGTCGCTGAGTCGATCTCTGATGCAGCAAAGGGTTCCTTGAGCCTTTTGTAGGCATCTTCAAATACCGGGAGTTCGTACCCGCGGTGAATGCGCTCCGCTGTCTTTTCGTGAATCGTCTGAAGGCCCAGTTCCACCCAGACAGGTTTCCCGGAAGTGATCTGAAGACTTCGGAGCATCTGAATCATTTCCGGCGGCAGGCAGTCAGGTCTTGTGCCGATATCCAAGGCGACGATCTGCGGACTCTCAAGTGCTTCTGTAAAGAGCGCGCGGAGCCTTTCAACATTTCCGTAAGTGTTGGTGTAGGACTGGAAATAGGCGATATAGCGCCGGTCCTTCGGCGCAATGGAAGCCGGGATCTTGGGATCCACTCGCTTTTTGGCTTCTTCAATCTGTTCTCTGATGGGAAGAAGCGGCGCGGCAAAATCTCCGGAGCCGCCCTCGGAGCAGAAGGTGCAGCCGCCGGTGCCCAGGGTCCCGTCCCTGCCCGGACAGCTGCAGCCGCTCTGCAGGGAAAGGCGGTATATTTTGGTGCCGAAGCGGGCGCGCATGGCGTCGTTAAAGGAGAGATAGTGCATGGCGGTGGCCTTTCATGTGAAACTGCGGTGGC
>DLYC01000060.1:1306-4395 GCA_003447895.1 Lachnospiraceae bacterium
CTTTTGTGGCCGGACGTCACGTTTTCATCATAACATAAAAAGGAACGGGAAATGACGGGGAGAAGACGCTTCGAAGGGACGCCGGGGCAGAAAGATTTGCAAAATTACTGTGAAACCTTCCCTGGGTACAGAAGACTCATTTTTCGGAATTGTTCCACCTGCCTCTCCGGCTGTCCGGGGATCACAGCTCTTTTTCATGGCCCCGAAGGCTCGTTTGGGCTGAGGGTTCACTTATTTTCATGGGCCTGGCGGCTCGTTTGGGGAACACAACTCTTTTTCATGGCCTCGAAGGCTCGTTTGGGCTGAGAATTCACTTATGATCCGTCTGTCCCCCATCAAAAAAGTGAATATCGGAATTGCGACTTGCTTTTATCAATATATCGAGCGACATTTCATGCGAAATGGGGGACAGGCTCTTTTTTTATGTCCGTTTCACCCAATTTGACAAATTTCATGATGTCTTCATCATTTTCCATGGGGGACTGAGTCCCTTACCGGCGCCGCTCAGCCCAAACGCCCTGAGCCATGGGGGACCGCACAGAACATTTGACCATATCCCAAGAACGGCATCCTATCGTGACCGGACGACCCCAATGATAAGATGGATTCATCAAACAACAGAACTTTAACTGTATTCTGAAAAGGGAGGTAACACATGAAAAGATTGATCGCACTTCTTCTTGCGGCGTGCATGACTGTTTCACTGGCAGCCTGTGGCGGCGGCTCAGGTTCTGCCGCGCCGGCAGCGGGCGAAGCGTCGGAAGCAGGGGGGACAGAAGCGGGAGCGCCTGCAGAGCAGAAAGCAGACAATTCCGGAAAGACCCTTACCGTGAATATCTGGGATAACAACCAGCTCGAGGGACTGAGAAAGATCGCGGACGAGTGGTCTGCGAAGACCGGCGTCAAGGTCCAGATCAACGTCATCACATGGGTTGAGTACTGGACACTTCTCGAGGCGGGCGCTATGGGCGGCGAGATGCCCGATGTCTTCTGGATGCACATCAATGAGGCACAGAAGTACATGAGAGGAGATATGCTCCTGAACCTGAACGATTATATCGCCAAGGATGATGCCATCGACCTCAGCAATTACTATGAGGGAATTGTGGATATCTACAGCCTGGACGGCAACCAGTTCGCACTGCCCAAGGATCATGACACAATCGCGCTGATTTACAACAAGAAGATCTTTGACAAATACGGCGTGGAGTATCCCAATGACAACTGGACATGGGATGATTACGCAGCAGCTGCGGCCAAGATCCAGGAGGCCGGCAAGGCGGATGGCATCTACGGCACAGCGATGAACACCAATGACGGCCAGGACGGCTGGTACAACCTGATCTACGGATGGGGCGGCAAGCTGATCTCTGACGACAACAAGAAATCCGGCATGGATGATCCCAAGACGATCGAAGCGATGACCTGGCTTGCGGAGAACCTGATCCCCAATATGCCCGAGCAGAACCTGATGGCCGACACAGATCCCGATGTGATGTTCCTGTCCGGCATCATCGGCATGATGCTCCAGGGCTCCTGGATGGTCAACACCTTCTACACCGCAGAGAATTCCGCGGATTATGCGTGGGCACAGATTCCCTATCGTGACACAAACGGAAACGGCCAGTGTGATGAAGGCGAGAGAGTTTCTCTGTATAATGGACTTGGATGGGCAGCGGCCGCAAACACCAAGTATCCTGACGAGGCCTACAGCCTGATCTCCGCATTCTGCTCCGAAGAGGGCCAGAAGAAGCAGGCCGAGCTCGGTGTCACCATGGCAGCATACAAAGGATGCTCCGATGCATTCGTAGGCGCCTTCGAGGGTATGGATATCTCTCCTTTCCTCACAGTAGAAGAGAGCGGCACACTGATCAAGCACCCCGCTTCCCGTTACACGACGGCATGGGAGGGCCAGTTCACGACAGGACTTGTTCCCGCATGGCAGAATCCCTCCACAATGGCGGATGTCTGCAAGCAGATGGCCGACATGATGAATGAGGTCCTTGCGAGCGAGTGATGAGGCGGATGTGGCAGCAAAGAGAGTACAATAGAGACAGGCAAAACAGATGCTGCAGAAAAAACTTGATCCCGGAAGAATGATCGCCGCATAGCGGTCAGATGATAACAGCTTGGAAGTTCTGAGGGCCAGGGCATATTTTGCCCCGGCCCTTAGGGCGGTTTATCGCAAGGGGAAAGACCTGAATGGGGGCACAGGATGAGCGCAGTTGATACAGTTAAGAGAAATCGGCACTATCGCTGTCTGGAGTACGATCACGACCAGAAGGGAGATATCTGTCTGATCGCGTGCGGTATGGAGCGGTGCGATCCGGGAGTGAACAACGGACCGGAGGTGAGGGACTGCTATCATCTGCACGTGATCCTGTCGGGGACCGGAACGCTGAAAGCGGACGGGAAGATCTTCCATCCGCACATCGGGCAGATGTTTCTTCTCAAAGACAACGAGGAAGTGCAGTACACAGCAGATACGGAGAGCCCCTGGAGATACTGCTGGGTGACGTATAACGGGACGGACGCGCGCAGGATTTCCGAGGAGATCGGGTTTGTCGAGGGGGTGTACTGCCTCAATACATCGGCGGATGCGCACGAATTCTTCGAAATGGTCGCCAGAATGCACGAAAAGCCGGAGATGAACTACATCAATGATCTTCGCCGGCGCGGTATCCTGCTCGAGTTTTTGGCACTGGCTATGGAGTCCTCCGAGGCGAGGCAGCAGTCCAAAGCAGTTCGCCACGAGTACAGCACGGAGGTCTACATTCAAAAGGCGATCCGCTTTATCGACCTGAACTATGCGACGATCCGGGTCAGCGATGTCGTCGACTATATCGGCTTTACAAGAAGCTACTTCACGACGATCTTTCGAAAGCAGACGGGGGTCTCCCCGCAGGAATACCTGCTGCAGTGCCGGTTCAAAAACGGGTGCCGCCTGCTCCGGGAGACCGACTACCCGGTCCAAAAGATCGCGGAAATGATCGGCTATGATGACCCACTTGCGTTCTCCAAGGCATTCAAGAAAGTCTACAAGATGAGTCCCACGGCGTATCGGCTTCATGGTGCCTGGCACCATTAAA
>DLYC01000156.1 GCA_003447895.1 Lachnospiraceae bacterium
TATGTGGAAATCTACGCACAGGGAGAGCCGGAAAAGGTGGAGCACTTTGTCCGCCTTCTGGAGAAAAAGCCGCCCAGGCGCGCGGCCGTCCTCAAGATGGACTGCAAAAAGAGCGAGGGCCCTGAGCGCATCTTTTCCGCCTTTGACATCATAGAGAGCGAGAAGACCGGGGGAGAGATCTTCATCTCGCCGGACATCGCGATCTGCGATGACTGCAGGCGGGAGCTCCTGGATCCAGGGGACCGCCGATACCTGCATCCCTTCATAAACTGCACCTGCTGCGGGCCGAGGCTGACCATTTTGGACGCGCTTCCCTATGACAGGGAGAGGACCAGCATGAAGATGTTCCCCATGTGCCCGGCCTGCGCCCGGGAGTATCACTCCCCGTCCAGCAGAAGGTACGACGCGCAGCCGGTCTGCTGCAATGACTGCGGCCCGTCCGTATATCTTGCGGGGAACGAGACGATCCGGGGGAGTGAAGCGATCACCTGTACGCGGAAGATCCTTTCGGAGGGCGGCATTGTGGCGGTCAAGGGAATCGGAGGATTCCATCTTGCGTGCGACGCGACGAACGAAGAGGCGGTCAGAAAGCTCCGCGAGAGGAAGAAGAGGCCTGTCAAGCCCTTTGCCGTCATGATGAGGGACTCGGCAGCCGTCAGGAGAGAATGTGTGATCAGTCCGGGCCAGCGGGAAATCCTGACCGGACACCAGAAGCCGATCCTTCTTCTTTCCAAGCGCGCGGGCGGGAAGCTCTGTCAAAGTATAGCGCCCGGAAATCCGACAGTAGGCGTCATGCTTCCCTATGCCCCTGTGCAGATCTTATTGTTTGATTACCCGGACGGGATACAGATGCCGGACTGCCTTGTGATGACAAGCGGCAACATGTCCGGCGCGCCGATCTGCCGGGATGACAGGGAGGCGCTTCAGGAACTGGGCAGCATATGTGACTGTATTTTGTCCCACGACAGAAAGATCCGGATCCGGGCGGACGACTCGGTCATGGATTTCTTCGAGGGGGAGCCCTATATGATCCGCAGATCCAGGGGCTACGCGCCGCTCCCTTACCTGTTGTCCGTCTGGGACGACAGGCCGGAACGGATTTCCGGGAGAGGTGTCCTCGCCATCGGCGGAGAGCTCAAGAACACGTTCTGCGTGGGAACCGGCCCGCTTTTCTATCCCTCTTCCTACATAGGAGATCTCGCGGATCTAAGGAGCGTGCGGGCGCTCGAAGAGACCACGGAGAGATACAGAAAGCTTCTGGAAGTGACACCGGAAGTGATCGCCTGCGACAAACACCCCCGATACAATTCGGTCCTGGTGGCGGAGGAGATGGCCCGAAAGCTCGGCGAAGAGAGCGGGAAGGGGCCCCTTCCGATCGTGCGCGTACAGCACCATTACGCCCATATCCTTAGCTGCATGGCGGAGAATGACCATGCAGGCCCTGTCATAGGCGTCTCTATGGACGGCACGGGGTACGGCGATGACGGAACGATCTGGGGCGGCGAGATCCTTACCTGCGACCTGAGAGAGTATGAGAGAGACGCCAGCATCCGGCCCTTTGTGCAGGTCGGAGGAGACCTGTCTTCCCGGGACGGATGGAGGATCGCGGTCTCGATGCTCCACAGTCTCTGTGAGAATGGCGCTCTCCCGGAAGACGCCGACGCTCTGGCCGTGAAACTCGGCCTGTGTACTTTACAGGAAGCGTCCGTTGTTATCAAAATGGCGGACAAAAAGCTCAATGCGGTCACTTCGACAAGTGCCGGCCGTCTCTTTGACGCGGTGAGCGCGATCTGCGGTATCTGCAGGCATTCGACATTCGAGGGGGAGGCCTCCATGGCGCTCCAATTCGCGGCAGAGCGCGTGGGAGACCGCTCGGATACGGAATCTGCCGGAGAGAGAAAGCGGAAGCAGGATGACTGCAGGCTTGCCCCGGATGCCCCTGAGAAGGCGGACGGACGGTGGATCCTTGCGACGGAGGAGATCGTGCGCGAGATCACGGTCCGGAGGCTGAGCGGAGAAGAGCCGGAGGCCCTGGCCTTTCTCTTTCACCGTCGGCTGGCGGATCAGATCATCGGAGCCTGCCTCAGGATCAGGCAGGAGAAGGGAATCGGTACGGCGGCGCTCAGCGGCGGCTGCTTTCAGAACCGGCTGCTCCTTTCACTTGTCAAAAACGGCCTTACAGAGAGAGGATTCAGTGTCCTGACGCATCACCTGCTTCCCCCGAACGACGGCGGCATCGCGCTGGGCCAGGCAGTGGCTGCCGTACAGGCGGTGGCAGACGGTAAGATCTGAGATCATGTTTGGGCTCGCCATGCGAGCCTTGAAAATAAGGAGGTTATTATGTGTGTCGGTCTTTCAGCAAGGATCGTGAAGATCAATGAAAACGGAACAGCCCTCGTGGACGCGAGCGGAGCAAAGAGGCAGATCTCCGCGCAGCTCTTAGAGGATCTGGAGCCCGGCGACTATGTGATGGTCCACGCAGGCGCGGCCATCGCCAAAATTACAAATGACGATATCTCGGAGACGGATCAGCTTCTGGAGGAGTTCTTATGACAGCGGGGGGAAAGAGATCGGCGCTGGAGATCTTAAAGGGCTACAAGGGACCTGACGTCCGGATCATGGAGGTGTGCGGCACGCACACCCATGAGATCTTCCGGCTGGGGATCCGAAAGATCCTGCCGCCTTCCGTAAAGCTGATCTCGGGGCC
>DLYC01000254.1 GCA_003447895.1 Lachnospiraceae bacterium
TTCCTTTTTGTATAATCTGGTCATGGATACATATTCCTTCGGCTTCAACAATGCGGGCTTTTCCGATATGCCGATCAGCCAGAAGGTTTTTCTTGCCCAGTTTGATACGATCAAAAAGATTGCGAAGGATGAGGGCTCCTGCGTCATTATCGGCCGATGCGCGGACTGCGCTCTGCAGGATTTCCCCAATGTGATCAATCTTTTCCTGCACGCCGATGAGAGTTTTCGAATGGCGCGCGCCGCGGGCTATCCGGATGTTCCGGAGCAGGACAAGAAATCCCCCGACAGGCTCAGGGATTTTATTCTCCGAAAGGACAAGCAGAGGCAGAGCTATTACAATTATTACTCGATGAAAAAGTGGGGAAGGTCTGATACCTATCATATGTCGATCGACACCGGAATGCTGGGGATCGACGGAACGGTCAGGCTTTTGACACAGGTCATCGAAGACTTTGAGAACAGAGCACAATAAGCGTCTTAAACGGATTCTCTGAGGAGGATCCGTTTTTTTTGGCAGATGCTTGCTTTTCAGGCCGTCCACCGAGGCAAAGCGGCTTGCTTTGGCAGCTTCGAATGAGTTCTCATGTATGTTAGTTATTAAAAACGTATATTTCTGAAGGAGAGTCATGTATAATGGAGCTGTACTTAACAGTACGCAAAACCCCGACATGTAGTTATCTGCTCTATGTCTTTGAATGGAGGTGACCGGGAATGAATAAAGGTACGAAGGCTGTTATCGCAGGACTTGCTTTTGTGGCCGGCTGCGAGATCGGAATCGCGATTCAGCTCATGAGAATGGTCCACAAATACACGATCCGGGAAGAGGCGATCCATGAACCTGCTCCGGAAGATCCGGCCGACGGGGAATCGGCCGCCGAAGATACCGAAAGCACTGCCACAACGGAGGAAAAGGAGGCTGAATCAGCATGAAATGGCGTATAATAGCTGACTCCAGCTGCGATATATTCAAGATGGACGAATGCGCAGATCCCGCCCTGAACAGGGAAGCTGCCGACAGCATTTACTTCTCAACAGTCCCTTTTGTGATCACCGTCGACGGGAAAGATTATGTGGACGATGAGAAGATCGACGTGCATGAACTTGTGGCGCACATGGCGAAAAGCAGCCACAGCCATACATCATGTCCTTCCCCCGAGAGCTGGATCCGCGAATTCGGAGAGGAAGGGGACGTTTTCGCCGTCACAATTTCCTCGAATCTGTCCGGGAGTTATAACAGTGCCTGCACGGCAAGGGAAATAGTCCTTGAGAAGAATCCGGACCGCCGGATCCAGGTCCTGGATTCCCGCGGCACCGGCCCGAGTTTGTATCAGATCATCCACAAACTTCGCGACCTCATCCTTTCCGGGAAGAGCTGCGAGGAGGTCACTAAAGAGATCCACCTTTTTATGGAAGATCACAAACTGATCTTTGCGCTTTCTTCCTACCATAACCTGGTGAATAACGGAAGGATGCCCAAGATCGCGGGAATCGTCCTGGGACACCTGGGATTGTGGGGCATCGGGATCGCCAGCGAAGAAGGCACGATCAAAATGAAAAAGATTGCCAAGGGCGGAAAGAAGACGCTGAAGGTCATCATGAGTGATTTCAGCGAACGAGGCGCCAATAAAGGCGGGATCGTCATTTCACACTGCGAAAACGACGAATTTGCCCAGAGCCTCAAGAAGGCCGTTCAGAGTACCTACGGGGACATGAATGTGAAGATCATGCACACCAGAGGACTATGCAGCTATTACGCGGAAAAAGGCGGGGTCATCGTCGGTTTTTGATTATGAACATGATGTCCGCAAACAGGCAGCTGTTTTCTTTTCAAATCCAAAAGACAGAATAATCCCGGATCAGGAACCTGATGAAAGTTCCCGGATCCGGGATTTTTTGACGGCAGTCCGGTCAAAAGAGCAGTGTGGATCAAGATAAATTACGCCGTTAAATATGGATTTAACGTCGTAACTATGGTAAAATAACAGTGGAACCGGGGGCGCCCCTTTTCGGCTGCCCGTTTCCGGTATTGTTACATTTTATCACTCTTACGACTTACAGGGAGCTCTCACATGGATGCATATCGCGAAGAAAAAAACATACGAACACTTGAAAAGATCAACGATCTCACAGTTGACATGCCGATGTTCATGCGCCGGTTTGCCAACGAATATCTCGTGACCAAGAACAAATCCCCGCGCACCGTGCTCGGCTATGTCGGGGATCTCAAGGTCTTCTTTGAATATCTGGAAAAGACCCGGGGAATTCCGGTCATGCAGATTTCCATAGAAACACTCGGATCTCTCACGGCCGACGACATTCAGGACTATCTTCTGTATCTGATGCGCTATAACCGCAAGGATCCCAACAATTCCAAAACGATTAAGGAGTCCAACCAGGCGCCCGCAAGGGCCAGAAAGCTCTCCTCCCTGCGCGCTTTATACCGCTATTTGATCGCACACAATCATTTGGAGAAAAACGTCGCGGAACTTGTGGATATGCCCAAGATCGAGGAAAAGCCGATCACCTATCTCGAAAAGGAGGAAGTGCGGGACGTCCTTGAAGGGGCCGAGACAGGAGGATCTTTGACAAAGAGGCAGTTCACCTTCTCCAAAGGACAGCAGATGCGGGACATCGCCATCCTCACTCTCCTTCTCAACACCGGGATCCGGGTCAGCGAAATGGTGGGGATCGATCTTCAGGACATCGACTGGAATGAGAAGCGGATCCGGATCTTCCGAAAAGGCCGAAAGGAACAGTTTATCTATTTTAATGAGCCGGTCGCGGAGGCGCTGCAGGACTATCTGGACTGCGAGCGAAAGGCTTCGTCCGAGGACCTGAACGCGCTGTTCATCTCCCGCAAGGGACAGCGCATATCCGTGAGAGCTGTCGAGCGCCTGGTCAAAAAATACACCGCCTCCGTTGTTCCCATGAAGAGGATCACGCCGCACAAGCTCCGGAGTACATTTGCCACCAACCTCTATGAAGAGACCGGCGACATCTACGTGACATCGGACGCCCTGGGGCATTCCAGCCTTGAGACGGTCAAGAAGTATACGAACCTGCACGATGAACGGCGCAGACGGGCTGCTGAGGCCATCGAAAAGGCTTATTACAATACCGATTCGGATACTTTTTAATAACAGGCAATATTGCTGTCGGTCCTCGACTCGGTACCGCCCACCAGCGTTCCGTTATCCAGGCGCAGGATGATCTGTCCCCGTCCAAAGGAGCTTGTGTGAAGGTCCGTGCGCAGGTCATGTCCCTTCCGGATCAGAGCTCTTGCGATATTGTCGTCGAAGCTGCTCTCCACCGTCACTGTCCCGTCTCTCATCCACTGCCAGCGGGGCGCGTCCAGCGCCTGCTGGGGATCCATGTGGAAGTCGATCAGGTTCATGACGACCTGCACGTGCCCCTGCGGCTGCATATAGCCGCCCATGACGCCGAACGGTCCGACGGGCCTGCCGTCCTTCATCAAAAAGCCGGGGATGATCGTGTGATAGGTGCGTTTTCCCGGCATCAGGCAATTGATGTGGTGTGGGTCCAGCGAAAAGTCGGCGCCTCTGTTCTGAAGCGCGATGCCGGTTTCCTCCACCACGATCCCGGAGCCGAATCCCATATAGTTGGACTGGATGTAGGACACCATATTGCCTTCTCCGTCGGCGCAGCACAGGTACACGGTTCCGCTCCTTGGCGGCAACCTGTGGGTCCACACGCGTGCCTCATCCGTCATCTCCGAGGCTCTCATGGCGCCGTATTCCGGCGTCAGAAGCGTGTGATAATCCATGATCATCCTGGCGGGATCCGTCACAAAATGGAAGGAATCCGAGAACGCCATCTTCATGGCCTCGATCTGCCTGTGACAGGTCTCTGCGCTGTCCTTCACCGAAAACGCAAACTCTTTCAAAATATTGAGCGCCATGAGCGCTGTGATTCCCTGCCCGTTGGGCGGAATCTCGCACACATCATAGCCTCTGTAGTTGACACTGATCGGATTCACCCAGAGGGCCTTGTGAGCCGCCAGGTCCTCATAGCGAAGGTAACCGCCGAAGCGACGGCTTTCCGCGTCAGTTTTTCGGGCAAGTTCTCCGGTATAAAAGGCCTGCGCATTTGTCTCGCCGATCAGCGCAAGGCTTCTTGCATGATCCGGCAGATACACCCTTTCTCCGGCTTCATACGGCCTGTCAAGAGGCGCAAAGGTCTTAAACCATGCGTCAAAGCATGCATCCTGAAAGTCCCTTCTATAGGCCTCGTAGGCCTTTTTCCAGCTCTGCGCGATATTGGGCGAAAGGGGAAATCCCTCTTTGGCGTACTGTACCGCAGGCGCAACAACCTGCGATAAAGAAAGCTTTCCGAACCTCCGGTTGATCTCTGCCCAGGCAGCCGGCGCACCGGGAACCGTCACCGGCGTCCAACCATGGATCGGCATTCTGCCATTGACATCCTTTCCCTCGTCCCTGATCCTGTCGATCGAAGCCAGCATAGGCGCACGCCCGCTTGAATTGAGGCCGTACAGCTTCTGATTTTTCTCTGACCAGATCAGCGCAAAGGCATCGGACCCAAGACCGTTTGACGTCGGCTCCACAACGGTCAGCGCCGCCGCGGCTGCCACTGCCGCGTCCATAGCGTTTCCGCCCCTTTGAAGCACCGAGAGTCCTGCCGAGGCCGCCAATGGATTGGAGCAGTTCACCATGCCGCCGGCGGCATAGACCGGATATCGTCTCGAACGATAGGTTTGATTGAGGGGATCAAAGTCCAGGTTCATCTTTTCCTCCATGTCTTTTCAGAAAAGCCTTTCTTGCTGCTGTCTTTTGAAATCACGAGTCAAGAAACGTGATGATCGTATGGATCGCCAGATCCATCGTCTTGGGATCCGTAAATCTGTGATCCGCGTTCTGCACCGGTACAAACTCGATCACATTGTCATCCGCAAATTGAGCAGAGTCCTCAAACGGGATTACCTCATCCTTGGTGCCGTGCAGTATGATCAAATCTTCTGCGCAGTCAAGATATTCATACTGGGTAATGTCGGCCGCCTTCAGATCATCTAAAAACTCCCTGCTGATCTTGATCTTTCGGTCAAAACCCACCAGCGCCGGCTTTCCTTTCAGAATTTTCTCATGATCATCCACGGACATAATACGGCCGGTGATCGATTCATACATTTTGATCGCAGGACACCGGAAGGCTGCTTTGCGAAACGGATTGCCGTGATCCGCTATATATTTCAAGAACAGATAGCCGCCAAAACTGGTTGCATATCCATACAGCTCATCCGTATCAAACCATTTTTTTACATATTCAAGGACCATCGTCAGATACAGGTCGCACTCGCTGAGGAGGAGGTTTTTTCTGGCGTCATCGCCGTGACAGGGCCAGTTAAAGGTAACAACTCCCATGTCTTTGTGCTTGGCTATGATCTTGGAAGCAAACTTCTCGGCCGCTTTGTTGTCCTTATGGCCTCCAAACCCGTGTCCGAAGATCACAGCCCGTTTCACAGCGCTGACGCTGCTGCAATACAGTTTACACCGAACGCTGTAGCCGCGTTCATTGATATCAAATAATTTATCCATAATTCACCCATAATTTACT
>DLYC01000236.1:0-12516 GCA_003447895.1 Lachnospiraceae bacterium
CCTTTGTAATAGATGATATCCGTGACGGCTTCCTTGGATTTGTTGAGCGCACGGATAAACCCGACGATTCCGTCGGGCTCATGAAATGTGATCTCCTCCGCGGGCTCCTTTCTCCGATCCGTGTAGAGGATGGTCAGCTCGGGATTGAGGTAGGCCGTCTCATGCATGCGGCTCTTGATGTCCTCCTCCCGGAACCTCGTCTTCTCAAAAATTTCAGGGTCAGGAAGGAAATTGATCCTCGTCCCGGTCCACTTGGTCTTTCCGGCCACCGGAAGGAGGCCGTCCACGAGCTCCGTGACGGGATTTCCCCTCTCATAGGAGTCTTCATAAAGAAAACCGCCGCTTCCAACGCTGACGGTCATTCTACTGGACAGGGCATTGACTACGGAGGATCCGACGCCGTGCAGTCCTCCGCTTGTCTTATATGCGTTGTTATCAAATTTGCCGCCGGCATGCAGGGTCGTAAAGACGACTCTCTCTGCGCTGACACCCTTTTCGTGCATGCCGATCGGGATTCCTCTTCCGTCATCCTCCACCGTGCAGGATCCGTCCGCTTCGAGCGTGACCCTGATGGTGCTGCAGAATCCGGCGAGATGTTCATCGACGGAGTTATCCACGATCTCATAGATCAGGTGATTGAGGCCTCTTGTGGATACGCTTCCTATATACATTCCGGGCCTTACCCGGACTGCCTCGAGTCCTTCGAGGACCTTGATACTGTCTGGCGTATACTGATTATTCTGGTCGTGATTTGCCATGCAAATCTCCTTTTATCTGTTATTTTGGAATGATTCTCTGATCATTTTTCTTCCGTTTCGACCGGTTTTTTTTCGCACTTTCGATTTACCGGTCAAACGGAATCTTTTTGGAGCAGGCGATCGCCAGCGCGCCGGGGCCGATATGGCACGCGATGCTAAGGGACAGGACATCGTCCATGACGTGAATTCCCGGGAACGCCGCCCTGACTTCCTGCGAAAACTCCTCAAACTGTTCCGGGACATTTCCGTGCACGGCATAGAGCCAGACATTCTCCTTGTCCGTACCGCCGTAAAGAGTTTCAATGTCATGCTTCATGGCATTGATCATGATATTCTTTCCCTGGTTAATGGTCCTGGTCTTGGAGAAAGCGTCGAGTCTCTCCCCCTTGATCTGAAGGACCGGCTTGATGCGAAGAAGGGATCCGATCGCAGCTGCCGCCGGGGTGATCCTTCCTCCCTTTTTGAGGTAGTGGAGCGTGTCCAGCATAATATAGATGCTGGATTCAAAGCGCACGCGCTCCAGTTCCTCCCGGATCTGCCTGGCGCTCAATCCCCTCTCTGCCATCTCAAGAGCGTCCAGGACGGAACGTTTCTGTGTGACAGAGATCCGCTGGTTATTGACCACTTCCACCTTGCCGTCGTAATCCTCCGCCAGCATTCTGGCGCTCTGGCAGGAGCCGGAAAGGCCGCTGCTCATGGGGATGTAGACCACCTCATCGTGCGTCTCAAGCGCCCGGTCCCAGAGACTCATCACATCCGACGGGGAGGGCTGGCTGGTCGCGATCTGTGCCCCGGCCGCCATTTTCTCATAGAACCGCTCCCTGCTGAGCGTAATGCCTTCGTAAAAAGTATCATTTCCGATCGTAAACGGCATAGGTACAACACTGATACCGTATTCTTCCGCTTCCTGTGGAGTGAAATGCGCATTGCTGTCCGTAATAACTGCGATCTTTGACATTGTATTCTCCGTTTCTGAAAACAGTGGCCTGTCCGATTAGTAGAGAGGATCCTTGAAGGATCATCAAACTACAGTCAGAAAACATCATAATAATATGCCGGCGGAAAGTCAACCGACCGGCTCAAATTCATTTCCGCACAGGGAGCGCATCAAATCGGGATCAGGAACAGGTAAGTCCGGGTAAGGAACACGTCGAGTCCTCATTGGCGCGTCAGATCGAGCGGAAATCGGGCCGCCGCATGGACGGAAGCTCGAAGGAGGGATCTGCCGCAAGCACTTCCTCCACATAGGAGGCGGCCTTCTTCATGATCGAGGAGTCCTCATAAATGTCCGCGAGGATAAAGCCGAGTTCCCCGCTCTGCCTCTCGCCGAAGAGGTCTCCGGGGCCGCGAAGTTTGAGGTCCTCCTCCGCGATCACAAATCCGTCATTGGTCCTTTCGAGGATCTCCAGCCTCCTCGGTTTTTTGGAAGGATCATCTCCTCCCGCGGCGCCCGGCGTATAGAGAAAGATACAGTAGGACTGCCATTTTCCCCTGCCGACGCGGCCCCGGAGCTGATGCAGCTGCGACATTCCGAACCGCTCCGCGTTTTCGATCGCGATCACGGTCGCGTTGGGCACATCGATGCCCACTTCGATGACCGTTGTGGAGACGAGAAGATCCGTCTCTCCGGAGGAGAACCGTTCCATCACTTCCGTCTTTTCCTTCGGTTTCATGCGGCCGTTCAGAGAATCGATCTTCACTTCGGGAGGGAAGATCTTTCTCAGCTTTTCGGTGTAATCTTTCACGTTTTCAAGCTCTGACATCTCCCCCTCTTCCACTTCGGGGCAGATCACATACGCCTGCCTCCCCTGGCTGATCTGTCCATAGAGAAAACGGTAAATGCGGGGCCTCTCTCCGGTATTAATGGCGAGGTTCCGGATGGGAAGCCTTCCCGAGGGCATCTCGTCCAGGACTGAGATCTGCAGGTCCCCGTACATGATGATCGCAAGGGTTCTCGGGATCGGGGTCGCGCTCATGACAAGGACGGGGACCGATTTTCCTTTTCCGGCAAGGCTCTCCCTCTGCCGGACTCCGAACCGGTGCTGTTCATCGGTAATGACAAGTCCAAGATCCTTATACTCCACGGAATCCTGGATCAGCGCATGGGTCCCGATGATGATATCCGCCTCCCCCGAGGCGATCTTTTCGTAAGCGGCTTTTCTGGCCTTACCTTTGACGGATCCCGTAAGGAGAACCGGATTGATGGGAAGAGCATACTGATCCTTGAGCTTCTCCAGATTCTCCATATGCTGAACGGCAAGCACCTCTGTGGGCGCCATCAGGGCTCCCTGCCTTCCGTTTTCACTGCACATAAGAAGAGCCAGAAACGCGAGGATCGTCTTTCCGGACCCGACGTCTCCCTGAAGGAGCCGGCTCATGACATACTCGCCCGTGAGGTCTCTTTGAATCTCCTGCCATGCCCTCTTCTGCGCCCCGGTGAGGGAATACGGAAGTTTCCCGATGAGCTGTCCGGGAAGGGACGCCGCGGCCATCGGGCGCTCATTCCTGAGTCCCTCGTTCTCTATTTTCTTCTTTCTGATCCCCAGGATAAACTCAAAGAATTCGTCAAAGATAAGGCGGCTCCTGGCTTTTCCCAGCTCTTCCATGCTCTTTGGGTGGTGGATGCCACGGACCGCTTCCTCCCTGGCGCAGAGATTCAGGCGCTCTCTGTCTTTTGGCGGCAGATAATCCTCCAGCGGGGGAAGTCCCTCCAGCGCCTGGTCGATGAGCGCGCTCATCTGCTTGTTCTTCATCCCCTGAAAGAGCGGATAGACCGGCTGGTAGGTGTCCTCGAGATCGTGGTAGTCCTCCAGCGTATAGACGCGGGGCTGCTCCATGTAAGAGAGCCCGCGGGCGGTCTTTTTCATCGTGCCCATAAAGACGCGCTGGCAGCCCGCCGGCAGGTTTTTGACCATGTAGGGCATATTGTAATAGGTAAGCCGGACATCCCCCGTCGCGTCCCCCGCCCTGAAATTACAGATGCTGCGGCCGCCGGTCCTGACAGAGGACCCTTTCCCGATCACAGTCAGAAGGACCGCGCAGACTTTTCCTTCCTCAGCCTGCGAGACCGCGGACAGACTCACATATTTTTCGTAGCGGGACGGGTAATATGTGACGAGGTCATTGACCGTGCGGATCCCCCTGCTGTACAAAAGCTCCGCTGTCTTTGTCCCGACCCTTTTCAGTTTTGCCACATCTGTCTCAAGATCCATGTCTTCTCTCCTGTGATCCTTTTTTCCTAAAGAGACCGGATGCCTTGTGACATCCGGTCCTTTTGATTCCATTTTCCTATTCGCTTATTATTCTGCGGACAAAATATAGTAGTAGATGGGCTGTCCGCCGTACTGAAGCTCCACATCGCAGGATGTAAAGGCTTCGGCCGCTCTTTTCCGGAGCTTCTCCGCATTTTCTTCACTCACTTCTTTGCCGTAATAGATGCTGACGATCTCCGTATCTTCCTGTACGATCTTCTCAAGTGATTCGAATGTGACATCCTCGATCCCCTTGCCGGTGGCCAGTATACCGTTGTCACCGATTCCCATGATATCGCCCTGGTGGATCGTGATTCCGTCAATCTCCGTATCTCTTACCGCATAGGTGACCTCGGCGCTGTGAACATTGCCGATCTCTTCTGTCATATTCGCCTTGTTGGCTTCGGCGTCGAGATCCGGCATGTAATTGATCACAGCCGTGATTCCCTGCGGAACGGTCGTCGTGGGAACGACAACCACCTTCTTGTCCTTGGACAGGGAAGCCGCCTGGTTGGCCGCCATGATGATATTCTTGTTGTTGGGAAGAACAAATACGGTGTCGGCATTTACCTTTTCGACGGCTTTTATGACATCATCCGTGCTGGGATTCATGGTCTGTCCTCCGCTGATCACATGATCCACACCGAGGCCTGTAAAGATGTCCGCAATTCCGTCTCCGACAGATACAGTGATAAAGCCCACTTCCTTCCTGGGCTGTTCAGGCACTGTCTCCTCCGCTTTCTCCGGATTCTCAGCTTCTCCGGATGCCGGTTTGTCGTTTTCCGCACGCTTCGTTCCCTGATCCGCTTCCTTGAGATTGAGGAGCCTCACTTCGCCGAGCTCACCGAACTTCTGGCTTCTCTGGATGATGAGACCGGGATCGTTGGTCTGGATCCTGACGTGAAGGATATCGCCCTCCACCGCGCATTTGACCTTGTCTCCCAGGGATTTGAGGAATTCCACATACTCCTTCTGGTCCCGCGAAGAGGGCTTCTTGGCCATCAGGATCGTCATCCGCATTTTATAGATAAAGCGCAGAGATTCGACATCGACGGTCTCCCTCTCGGGTTCTTTCTCTTTCTCTTCTTCCTTCTGAGTGAGCGCGCTGTAGTCGATCTCCTTGCCCATAAAGCAGTCGCAGGCGCCCTTCATGACCTGCACAAGTCCCTGTCCGCCGGAATCGACAACGCCCGCCTGCTTGAGTACAGGGAGCAGCTCCGGTGTCATGGCGAGGGTCTTCTCCGCCTCTTCGAGCACGGCCCCGAGGAAGATCTCCAGGTTCTCTTCCCCTTTGTCAGCCAGCTCTCTGGACTTTAAGGCCGCGCCCTTGGCGACGGTCAGGATCGTGCCCTCCTTGGGCTTCATAACAGCTTTGTAGGCGGTCTCCACGGCCCTGTCAAAGGCATTGGCAAGTACAGGGATCGTGAGCTCGGTCTCTGTCTTTGCGACCTTTCCGAAACCGCGGATCAGCTGTGAAAGGATAACGCCGGAGTTTCCTCTTGCCCCTCTGAGGGACCCGGAAGACATCGCCTTGCAGATATCTTTCATGGAGGCGTTCTCTCCAAGGTCAGCCACTTCCTTGACGGCTGATTTGATCGTCAGTGTCATATTGGTTCCGGTATCGCCGTCCGGCACCGGAAATACGTTTAATTCATTGATCCACTCTTTATTTGCTTCCAAACTGGCCGCTCCGGAAAAGAACATCCTCGCGAGCAGCCTTGCATCGATTGCGCTGGTAGTCACCGCATCTTCCTCCTGCTAATTTAGATTACTTACAGTGTAAAGGCTCGCGTCAGTCAGTCTATGACCCTGACGCCTTCCACGTATACATTGATCTTTTCAACTTCGAGACCGGTAAAGTCTTCGACATGATAGCGGACGGAAGAGATCAGGTTATCCGTCACTGCCGGAATATTCACACCATAGGAAACGATGACATGGAAATCAATAATGAGTTTATTTCTGGAACTCAGGGTTACATTGATACCTTTTGTCATGCTCTCTCTCTTTAAGAGATTGACAAATCCTTCTTTACTGTTCACGCCTGCCATTCCGACAATGCCAAAGCATTCATTGGCAACGCTGCCGGCATACTGTGCGATCACTTCAGGATCCACACTGATATTACCCATATGTGTATTGAACAAAAATGTCTTCAAAGGCTTTTCTCCTTTCAGGCCGTGTAATCGGCATAATTGCGATCCATCGAAGAAACACTGAGTCCGGATCCTCCAAAAAATGCGGCCTGCCGTTTCCGGTTGAGGCTCCTTCTTCAAGAGAACACGATAAATCAATATAGATTATACCCTTAAACAACAGAAAAGAAAAGAATGGATTCTCCGATGTCCTTTTGAAAAATGGCGCAATTCCTGTATTTTTTTCTTGCAATACCGATTCATTTTTGATACTATACAAATGTTGTAGACCCGAATAAGAATGTTAGGAGGTGTTTAAGATGGCGAAATGTGATATCTGCGGCAAGGGCGCTCATTTCGGAAATAACGTCAGCCATTCTCATAGAAGATCAAACAGAATCTGGAATTCCAACATCCAGAGAGTTGCTGTGAGCGTAAACGGCGCGAAAAAGAGAATCCACGTCTGCACCAGCTGCCTTAGATCCGGCAAGGTTGAGCGCGGCTGATTCTAACTGCGTGAAAGCGAATTTAGGCAATTAATAAGATCACCGATGGCAGGCCAGCGGTGATCTTAATTTTTTGCCTTCAGGCATCTTTATGCGGTTGTACATTATTTCGTACTTACGGTTGTTCTTCCCTCTTTCACGGGAACTTCCCGGATCTCCGGCTCGGGAAACGCGGCTTTCACAGCGTCTTCATCAGAGATCATGGGCTCTTTTTTCCCTTTCAGCTTATCAATGACATCCGGAATCATATCCACAAGCTTGGTGACAGCCGTCTGGTTATTGATATTGACAACTTTAGTCTGTCCGTTTTTGAGGATCAGGATCGCGGTGGGTGTCATCTTTGCGGAGAAGCCGCCCGCTCCCTTGTCCTTGTGATCCGTTCCGTCAGCGCCCGCACCGCATCCGATCGATACGTCGGACAGCGGGATAATGATCTGATCCCCGATCCTGACAGGTGCTCCGACGACTGTCTTCGACGTCAAAACGCCTTCCGCGCCGTCCATAAGTGATTTCACGACCGTTGAGATATTGTTCTTTTCTTCGGACATCCTAAACCTCTTTCTTCCGCATTGCGGATCTCATTTGTGTGTTCAAATCTATGATTCCTGCTGCCTGAATTTTCACACAGTCAGCTGAATTTCGCTCTTACCCTCTTCAGTTTTTTGATTATCTTTTTTACATCTTTGTCAAAAAACAGAGGAAGTACCTCTTTGACAGGAATGATCATCACGAGCTTTCCCGAAAGTTCCGCGTCAAGATCGAAGCGGTACTTCTCCCACTGGGGATTCATTTGGACGTGATCTTCCAAATAAGGCATCAGCATGGCGCCTGTAAGCGCCACTCTGCCGTTCAGGCAGGGATCGTTCAGCCCCAGGGTGCCTTTCAGCTTCCACATGGTCGGCATCATGCTCACTCCGATCGTCACAAGCTTCCCGGACAGCTTTCTGACAAGCCTCCTCCCGCAGGTTCCGGTGAGCACTCTCCAGTAGCTGTCGATCATGTCGAGGATTCTTTCGATCCGGTCAAAGATCCCCTCACCGCTCTCCTCCGGCTCTTCCTTCTTCTCCTCTTCCTTCGCAGGCTTTTCCGGCTCCTTTTCCTTCTTTCCGGGGGAGAACGCCCGGCCGAAAAGTTTGATCACAAGGAGCTTCTCACCGGGGTACTGAAGCAGCACCTTGAAAGCTCCGAAAAGCCAGCTGACCTCCGCCTTGACATCGGACCGCCCTTTCAGGACCTCGATTGGAAATTCATCGTGGCCTTCCGGGTCGTCCACTTCCGCCGCCGCCTTGTAGCGGATCGGAACAAAGAGCACCAGAAGAAGGAGCACGATCGTCACGATCAGGACGATCAGAAGGAGCACGCCGATTACTTTTAAAATACCGAGTATTATTGTCATGCGCGCCTCCTCATTTCACTTCTCCTGTTTTTTCACTGATCCGCTTTGCCCGGACCCCGTGCGGGAAAAGATAGGCCCGCACATCCGCGATCCCCGTGTGATCATAGGCCTCCTGGATCATGTCCCGGACAAGCTCGACTGCCTCGGTCCATCCCGACGCGATCCCCACGATATACGGCGGATATTTCTGGTAATAGGGCTGTTTGAGATTGACGCAGTGGAGGATCTCAAGCTGGTTGGAGCCGACTTCCGGCTTAACGGGACTCAGCGCGATCACATAGATGGTGAACTGTCCTCGGCCCGTCCTCAGCTTCTGCTTTACCGTCTCCGGGTCTGTGATCGATGATCCTGTATAAAGATGCTTGTAAAAATACATTCAGGCTCACCTCTCTCTCATTCGATTCTCTCACTCAGGACTCTCCGTTTGAAATGGCGCGCCCCACTGCTCTCTTCGTGTACATTCCTTTTCGAAGCCTCTCAGCGATTTTTTCTGTCCCGAGCCTCAGCGTCTCATATTCTTCCGGCGTCATGGCGTTAATCCTGTCGTGGATCTCATCGAGAGATGCCACTGTAATGCCGCAGCTGTTTTTTGTGATAAACTCCGCCAGGGCCGCTTCGCGCCATATGATCACCGGCATGCCGGATGCCAGATAGAGGGAAACCTTATGCGGATTGTTGATCCTCAGATATTCTCCGTACGTGCCGCTGCAGGTCTTTGTCGATTCTCCGTCCCACACAAGGCCAAAACTGCCTTCCATGACCTGCGGCAGCTCCGCGGGAGGGAAGGACCCCAGGTATCGGACATTTTCCTTCTCTTCGCCGTCGTATCCCACGCCGTAAAGGTTGAAGTCCGTGTTCCCGGGAAGATCGTATGCGTAGCCGGCTTTATGGCGGACAAGCGCGCCCGCGATGACGACCGGAAGCTCCCTCCCGGTCCTTGCATATCCCGTTCCGGGCGCCAGATAGTCGAAGATACCGAGAACGGTCATTTTCGATGCCGGAATTCCCATTGAGGCAAGCTTTTTCTTCATGCTGCGGTTGTGGACGATGACTCCGTCACAGTTCTTTAAAAGGCTCTCCTCTTCGAGCCGGAGTCTCACCCTCTCTCTCGCGGATGTCGTCCCGCGCATGGCCGCCCTGAGGATCTCAAGGTCATGGACCAGAAGAAAGATCTTCGCGCCTCTTTTTCTGGCCTTTGACACGGAGCCGGCCAGGAGGACGGAGTGATTGACGATCGGAAACTGGATGATGACCTCATCCCCTTTTCCCAAAGAAGAAAGGCAGCTCTCCCAGATCCTGCTCAGCTTTACGTGGTAAAGCACTTTCTGCAGCGGATTCTGGCTGCTCCTGTCCTCTGACGGGACGCAGATCTCCAGCGCCCGAAAGCCGTTCTTTTCAAGGATCGCGTCGACATCGTCTCTGGCCTTGATCCCGGCCGTTCTCTGATACCCCTCTTCGTTCCAGATTTCTTTTGTATAATACTTCATGATTCCCCCTTTAGTCCCTGATCCAGACATCCATGCTGTGGGTCTTTCGTTTCTCCTCAGGAGGAAGCTGCATGTAATCGCCGTACAGCGAGCGAAGGTAATAGTCCCAGCACCCCGGTGCGGAAACGGTCATATCCTCGAAAGGCATCGGAACCGACTTGAGATAGGGATTCCTGGGAACTCTCTCCTGGGGGCCGTATCCGTTTGCGATCCCGCCCATATAGTGGCAGTCGTCGATCTTATAGGTGCGGCAGGTCCTGTTAATATAAGAAAGGAGCTTCTTGTCATCGAGCGGTTTCAGGATCGCCTTGATCAGAGGCTTCAGAGCCCGCTTTACCGCAGTCTTTCCTTCACCGCTCCGCGCCTGTTTGACCCTGAGGATCCTTCTTGCGGCGAGTGTCTTTCCGAAGATCTCTCTGACTTTCCTGTCATCGTCCGGAAGTCCGTCCATCGGAAATATATCGATCCAGAGATTTCTCTCCGTGTCGTCGTCATCGTAAAGCTTCTTAATATCGGTATGAAGATCGTAGATCTTCGCAAAAGGGTAATTGAGATTTCCGAGTTCACAGGCGACGAGCTTGTAGTCTCCCGACGCGCTGATCTCCCCGGCGTGAGTCAGAAGAAGATCGTAGTCCTCTCTCGGCATATTGACGTCGATGTCGTCATCCCACGGAATAAATCCCTTGTGCCGGGCGGCCCCGAGGAGCGTTCCGCCCGCCAGATAGTAGCGCAGGCCGTACTTTTCGCACAGCTCCACGAACATCCTGAATATTTGCAGTTCTCTGTATTGAATCTCTTTCAGACCGAGTTTTCTCATAGTTGTAATTTCCGTTCCGCGCAATTTTGTTTCCTGTTACTTTTCCCTAAAAAAGAGTATAATCCATATCAAATTAGATGTCCACATTGCAATATTTTCTCACATTCGTGCTTGACATTCAATTTTCATTCTACTAAGATATTATCGTATGTGCAGAAGGAGTTCTCGTGTCTTCTCCTCCTGCGCGATTTCGTACAAAGGAGCACTGTATGCAAGCGGCTGCACAGCGCTCGGACAATATGATCAACAATTCTGTACATTATATGGAGGTACAAGGAATGGCAAACATCAAATCTGCCAAGAAGAGAATTCTCACAAGCGCAAAGAGAACCGCTGCGAACAAGGCTGTTAAGTCTTCCGTAAAGACTGCGATCAAGAAGGTCCGCAAGGCTGTTGAGGCCGGCGACAAAGAGGCTGCTATTGCTGCTCTTAACGCTGCGGAAGCTACGATCGACAAGGCTGCCAGCAAGGGCGTTCTTCACAAGAACAACGCTGCCCGCAAGGTATCCCGTCTTTTCAGCAGCGTAAACAAGATCTGAGTCCGGCGGCATTCACAGCCAAAGGCTGAACTTTTAAACTGCGCTGTATATCATAAAATGTAAAACCGGCTGTTCATAACCCTCTGAACAGCCGGTTTTTTTCGTCTGATTCTTATCCCGCGAAATTGATGACCGGATCGTCCGGCTGGGAGACCTTTTTTACCTCCTCCGCGTAAAGAACGATTCCGTCCCCTTCATATTCACTGAAATTCTCGTGGGAAACCCTTGCGCGGACCCTGACCCAGGTCCTCTCCGGAAATTCACTCCCCTCCGGGCTCTTGCAGGCATATCCCAGAAAGGTCATATCATTCGCGCAGCATGTCATAGCCATACGTCCGGGCACAAAGTATCCCTTCGGGAATCGCTCGGGGTGCATCACCATCCCGGTGTACTCGATTTCCTTTCCCGCATATCTGTCCGGATGTTCCATCGCATCCAGATACCAGATTCCGTAATGGATTCCCTCCAGAACGATCGGTTCCTTATTTACATCATAAGGAAGATCCTCTTCTGTCGTCATATCGATCTCGCCGTTCGAGCCTTCAAAGATCAGGTCGGCCTGCTGGTTGATCGCCTTGATATTTCGCTTATAGGTAAGAAGCGTCTTTTCATCGATCCCGTCACAGCGGTTCAGCATGATCAGCTCCGAATTTCTGAGCTGCTCTGCCAGGAGGGACCTCATATTTGTGAAGTACATGGAAAATGTAGAGGCATCGATGACCGTGATCTGCTGCTCAAGTCTCCACGCTTTTGGAAGACGGAACTTCCGAAAGTCCCACATTCCGTTGTACTCAATGAGAATTCTCTCCGGTCTGTATTTTGCCTCCAGTGCCATCATGGCGGAAGGAGTGAGGTCCTCTTCATCTTCAAACACTTCCATTTTGGTGTTGGTCTGCTTCAGAAGCCTCTCTCCGTACTCCACTTCTCCCTCCTCACAGACGATCAGGAGCGTAGTCCCCGATGTCTGGAAATAGGGCTGTGCGATGGTATAGGAGAAGAAAGAGGATTTACCGCTGTCCAGAAATCCGTTGATAACATATACCGGTTTTTGTACCATTTTTTTCTCTTTTCCTCTGCTGAAAAATCCCATATAGCTGCACCTGCCGGATCACTTGCGGAACAGAGCCGCCAGCGCGTCCTCTTTGAGCTGAGAGCCGATCACGCAGATCTTTCCCGTGACATCAGCCGCGCCGTAGCGGACTTCTGTCTCCTCGGGCACATAATCGAAGTGGATCCAGCGCCCTTCCGCGTCGGGAACCATTCCCTTGGAGCGGAGGATAATGCCGTAGGTATCCGTATCGTCGAGCTTTGCGAGGATCTGTCTGATCTCCTCTTCCGTATATTTTGCCGGTGTCTCCATGCCCCAGCTCACGAAGACCTCATCCGCATCATGTCCTCCGTGATGGTGATGATGGTGATGATGGTGGTGGCTGTGGGACTTGTAGATCCGGTTCCCGTTCTCATCCACTTCCACTTCAGCATGCTCGTGGTCGTGGTCATGGTGGTGATGATGCTCGTGCTCGTCATCATCGTCATCATCGTCGTGATGATGGTGGTGATGGTGCTCGTGCTCGTCATCATCGTCATCATCGTCGTGATGATGGTGGTGGTGATGCTCGTGCTCGTC
>DLYC01000236.1:12586-13076 GCA_003447895.1 Lachnospiraceae bacterium
TGGTGATGATGCTCATGCTCGTCCTCATCGTCATCATCGTCGCGGTGGCTCATCACCTCTTCGAGGATCTGTGCCTGAAGGTCCGATCTTCCCTCTATGGTAGAGAGGATCTGCTTTCCGTCGAGCTCGGCGAGGGGCGTTGTGATGATCGTGGCCTTATCGTTATGCTTGCGGAGAAGTTCGACGCACTCCGCGATCTTTTCGTCGCTGACTTTGTCTGTCCTTGTGAGGATGATGGTGCCTGCGTAATCGATCTGGTTGATGAAGAATTCACCGAAATTCTTGATATAGAGCTTGCACTTGGAGGCATCGACAACCGCGACTGCGCTGTTGAGAGTCATATCAGAGCCTTCCGCGGCGTCCTGAACAGCTTTCATGACATCGGAGAGCTTTCCCACGCCGGAGGGCTCGATCAGGATTCTCTCGGGTGCGTAAGTGTTCATGACTTCCTTCAAAGAAGTGCCGAAGTCTCCGACAAGAGAACAGCAGA
>DLYC01000282.1:0-3855 GCA_003447895.1 Lachnospiraceae bacterium
CGCTCAAGGCCAATCAGTGGGAGCTCAGAAGCGGAGGCGCTTCGGGCCGCACGGCGCAGCAGTTCATCAATTTCCTCGCGGGCAGCGCGGAGGAGGCAAACTGACAGATTCCGCGCGGGAACATGCCGCGCGTGTAAAGCGGCGGATGAGAAGAGATGCGGACATAATCAGAGTCGTTAAATCCATGTATATTGGGAAAAGAAAATGCTATGATACACGGGAATGGTGCCGGGCACCGCTCCCGGCGCGCATTCGAAAGGAGCAGTTAACCGATGGCAAATGAAAAGATGATCAGTGAGAAGATCCTGAAGATCACAGACAGCATTTTGGAGGATTACAAAAAGGGCAGAGACATCGACAAAATGGATGTGTTCAGCCAGCCGGACAGCGACGCTGTGACGGACATCGTCAAGAAACTTCTCAATATTTTGTTCCCGGGGTATTACAGGGAGAAAAATTACAGAAGTTACAACGACAACAGCAGGATCAGCATCCTGATCGAGGATGTGGTCTACAACCTGACCAAGCAGACCGCGATCGCGCTCCGCTTCCGCGAGGATTACGCAGAGGTCGAGGAGTCTGTGATCCGGGACGCGGCCGAAGAGATCTCCGTCGAGTTTATAAGCCGGATCCCGAGGATCCGCGAGTATGTGGACACGGACATGGAGGCCTTCTATCAGGGAGATCCCGCGGCCTACAACAAGGAGGAGATCGTTCTGTGCTATCCCGGCCTTCTGGCCAGCACGGTCAACAGGCTTGCGCACGAGCTGTTCCTTCTCAGGGTTCCGCTGATTCCAAGGATGATGACGGAATACGCCCACAGCAGGACCGGAATCGACATCCATCCCGGCGCGACCATCGGCAAGTACTTCTTTATGGATCACGGAACCGGCATCGTTGTCGGTGAGACGTCCATTATCGGCGAACATGTCAAAATCTACCAGGGTGTCACGATCGGCGCGCTCTCCACGAGGGGCGGCCAGAGCCTTCGCGGCACCAAGAGACATCCTACCATCGAGGACAACGTCACCATTTATGCCGGCGCCTCGATCCTCGGCGGTGAGACGGTGATCGGAGAGGGATCCGTCATCGGATCCAACGTATTTATCACAAGCAGTGTAAAGCCCGGCACGAGAATGAGCGTCAGGACGCAGGAACTCGTGATCCGCCACAGGGAGGAGATCGAGGGGCCCAGAGACAAGGCAGAGCCCGGAAAGACGGGAGAGAACTGGTATTGATCCCGACGCGGAGGTCCGAAAGACGGGAGAGAACCGGTATTGATTCCGACGCTGAGGTCTGAAAGGCGGGAGAGAGCCGGTACAGTTCCCGGCGCGCATGAAGCGGCCAGGGCGGCAGAGAACAGAATTCTATATGACAGCGATTTGCTTCGCGGACATAACCAAAAAAGGGGGAACAGGAAATGGAGAAACTATATAACGCGGTCAGGGAACTGACGGGATATGCGCTTAGAACAGGCCTTATTGAGAGGGAAGATGTGATCTATACAGTGAACTCTCTTCTGGGCGCGCTCGGAGTCGATGACTTTCCCTATACGGGGAAGGAGGTCGAAGACTGCGCGGCGACTCTTGACGGAGACAGGATTCAGGACGGGACCCTCCTGGAGGGAATCCTTGGGCAGATTCTGGATTTTGCCGCCGGAAAGGAGATGTTCGACGGAAGCTCCGTCGTCATGAGAGACCTCTTCGACACGAAGATCATGGGAATCCTGACGCCCCGTCCCAGCGACGTCATCGCGAAGTTCCGCGCCCTTTACAGGGAGGGCCCCGTAAAGGCGACGGACTGGTATTATACCTTCTCCCGAAACACCGACTACATCCGCCGATACAGAATTTCCAGGGACAGAAGATGGAAAGCGGAGACAGAGTACGGAGAACTCGACATCACGATCAACCTCTCCAAGCCGGAAAAGGATCCGAAGGCGATCGCGGCGGCCAGAAACGCCGCGCAGAGCAGTTACCCCAAATGCCAGCTCTGCATTGAGAATGAGGGATATTACGGAAGGGTGAACCATCCCGCCAGAGAAAACCACAGGATCATCCCGATCACGATCCAGAACGGCCCCTGGGGATTCCAGTATTCGCCCTATGTCTATTACAACGAGCACTGCATAGTCTTTAACTCGCAGCACATTCCGATGGCCATAAACCACAATACATTCTGCAAACTGTTTGACTTTATCAAACTGTTCCCGCACTACTTCCTGGGATCCAACGCGGATCTTCCGATCGTGGGAGGTTCCATCCTCAGCCACGACCACTTCCAGGGCGGCCACTATGACTTCGCGATGGCCAAGGCGCCGGTGGAGAGAGCATTTACAGTGGCCGGATTTGAAGATGTAAAGAGCGGCGTGGTCAAATGGCCCATGTCCTGCATAAGGCTTAGCGGCCCCGACACGGACCGCATCATTGCCCTTGCGGACCACATCCTGGAAGTATGGCGCGGCTACACGGACGAAGAGGCCTTTATCTATGCGGAAACGGACGGAACGCCCCACAACACGATCACCCCGATCGCGCGAAAGCGCGGCGACCACTTTGAGATGGATCTGGTCCTTCGAAACAACATCACGACGGAGAAGCACCCTCTGGGCGTCTATCACCCGCACGCGGAGCTCCATCACATCAAGAAGGAAAATATCGGCCTCATCGAGGTCATGGGAATGGCCATTCTTCCCGCCAGGCTCCTTAGTGAGATGGACAGCCTCGAGAAAGCGATCCTCGAAGGAAAGAGCCTTCGCGACGATCCGGTCCTTGTAAAGCACGCGGACTGGGCGGAAGAGTTTGTGAAGCATTACGATGAGATCAATGAGGAAAATATAGATTCTATCGTGCAGCTGGAGATCGGCAAGGTGTTCGCAAGGGTTCTCGAGGACGCAGGCGTCTACAAGAGAACCAAAGAGGGACAGGCGGCGTTTGACAGACTGATCGCGACGCTGTGATCTTTGGAGAGCGCACGACGCGTGGCCTTTGGAAACCGGCACACCGTGTAGTTTCTGATACGGGGGAATCCAAATGAATCGGGAAACTGAGAGAAAATATGAGATCCTGAAGAACTCTCTGCATAAGAACGGCCCCCTGGCGGTCGCCTTTTCTTCCGGCGTGGACTCCACACTGCTTCTAAAAGCAGCCGCGGATGTGCTCGGAAAGGATGTCCTTGCCGTGACGGCCCGCTCCCGCTCCTTTCCGGAGAGGGAGAACCGGGAAGCGGCGGCGTTCTGCCGGGAACTGGGAATTCGCCAGATCACCGTGGAGGTGGACCAGCTCAGTATCCGGGGCTTTCGCGAAAATCCCAAGGACAGATGCTATCTGTGCAAGAAGGAACTGTTCACGGCCATGATGAACGCGGCCTCAAAGGAAGGCTTTTCCGTCATCGCGGAGGGGTCCAACCTGGATGACCTCGGCGACTACAGGCCGGGACTCAGGGCCATTTCCGAACTCGGTGTTCTGAGTCCCCTGCGGGAAGCGGGGCTCACGAAAGCACAGATCCGGGAGATCTCGAGAGAGCTTGGCCTTCCCACCTGGAAGAAGCAGTCTTTTGCCTGCCTCGCGACGAGATTCGTCTACGGAGAGACGATCACGGATGAGAAGCTGGAGCGGGTGGACAAGGCGGAACAGCTCCTTCTGGACCTTGGATTTCATCAGCTCCGCGTCAGGATCCACGGCGAAGAGGGGAGACTGGCGAGGATCGAAGTCATGCCGGAGGAATTTGAAAAGCTTCTCAAGTGCAGGGAAGAGATCAGCCGCAGATTCAGGGAATTCGGGTTTGATTATACGGCGCTGGACCTGACCGGCTACAGGACAGGAAGCATGAACGTGAATATTGAATCGTGAATAT
>DLYC01000282.1:3908-5700 GCA_003447895.1 Lachnospiraceae bacterium
AATCGTGAATATGGAATAAGGAAAACAGGGGCTGCCGCCGGCAGCCCCTGATTTGTTTACTGAGGGAATCGGTCAGGCGGGTAAATAATCAATCCGCCTCGGTAAGGCCCGTGATATCCGCTCTCGCGAGAATGGAATAGTTGGTGTAGTACACGACAAAGCCGGGTTTGGCCCCGCCCGGCTTTTTGACACCCCGCCGGTAGAGATAATCGATCTCCACCTTGCCCTGCTCACGACCTGCGGAGTACCAGGCGGCGAGAGAGGCGGCCTCCTCAAAGGCCCTGTCGGGAATCTCCTCCATGGATTTTCCGCCCGAACGCAGGATGACGTGGGAGCCCGGCATGTCATTTGCATGCATCCAGATGTCGCCGGGGTCCGAGAAATGGAACGTGAGCGCGTCGTTCTGCGTGTTGTTCTTTCCGACGTAGATGTCGTAGCCGTCGCTGCTGATGTAGTGAAGCGGCTTACTGACCGGCGTGCGGGCCTGGCCCTTTCGGCCCGTCTTGTTAAAGCCCGGGCGCTGCTTTCCTCCGACGCCGTGTCTTTTGACAAAGCCGTTGTCTTCGAGCTCCCGGCGGATCTGCGCGAGGTCGCCCTCGTTGGTCGCAAGGTCCAGGGAGGTCTTTATGCTCTGCAGATGTTCAATCTCGGATTTGACCTCAGCTGTCAGCGCAGTGAGCGCCTCGTGGGTCCTCTTGAGCTTCGTATAGCGGTCAAAATATTTCCCGGCGTTCTGCACAGGCGACAGGGTTGGGTCCAGCGGGACGGTGATCTTCCCGCCGGTGTAGT
Organism: Lachnospiraceae bacterium; assembly: GCA_003447895.1. Lineage (GTDB taxonomy): Bacteria > Bacillota > Clostridia > Lachnospirales > Lachnospiraceae > CAG-791. The sequence continues at coordinate 4,698 of DLYC01000282.1, forward strand.
AATTGTCCAGCTCACAGGACCTGGCCCCGGCCGGGACGGAGTAGCCGTACGCGTTGAGAAGTTCCCCGTAGACGCGGTACTTGTCCCTCTTTTCCGTGTCCCGGATCTGCTTGCACTGAAGGTCGTATTTGTGGATGTCGCGCTCCAGGATCGTCTGGACTATGTGGCGAAGGTCCACGGATTTCTGGCGGATCCTCGTCACCTCGTTTTTCTGCGCGTAGAAAGTTTCCAGAAGTTCCGACATGGAACCGCAGGGAACCTCTGTAAAGTGTTCCGGGAAGTCCGCGTAGATCCGCATGGAGACGGCGGCGTAACCTGCGGGCGCGCCGCGCCGGCCTCCCTCTTCTTTTTGATAATAGATGCAGGGCTTAAAGCGCCCGGACCTGACAGAGCCCAGAAGGCCGAAGAAGGCTTCTCCGAGGTTTCTTCGCTCCTCATTGGTCATGGAAGAAGCGCTTCTGTCGTTTTGGAGGGCGGCGCGAAAGCACAGCTCCTCCGCCATTTCCGTGGAAATGCCTGTGTAGCTGCTCATGAGGAGCTTCGCTGTCGGCGTCCGGCTTCCCGAGAGGAGCGCGTCCAGTCCCTCTTCGGTCTCGGTGAGAGGGTCCTTCTTTCCCCTCGTGTCGGGGACAAAATAGGGCCGCCCGGGAAGAACTTCCCTGACGGAGCTTACGAGAGATGAGATGTGCTTGATACTGTCGACGATCTGCTCCTTGTCATTGAGAAAGATGATATTACTGTGCTTTCCCATAAGCTCAATGACCAGTGTGTGGCGGCAGAGGTCTCCCATCTCGTCCAGGTGCTCCACTTCGAAGCGAAGAATGCGCTCAAGGCCTGGCTGGGTGACCGAGAGGATCCGGCCGTTCTGCAGGTGCTTCCTTAGGAGCATGCAAAAAGCAGGGGCCTGAAGCGGCGCCTGCCGGGACTTGGAAGTGAGGTAGGCGAGCGGGAGAGAGGCATCGGCCGAGAGGTAGAGCCTGCACTGCCCGCCGCCCCTCTCCGC
>DLYC01000182.1:0-5362 GCA_003447895.1 Lachnospiraceae bacterium
TTGAGCTTGTTGGTGTCATCGCCTACGCCTGCCTTGGAGATTCCCCATCCGTCTGTCTTAACAGAACGCCAGGACTCTGTGAAGTGCATGTAAACGCCGTCTTCGCTTGTGCCGTCATACCAGCGTGCTACGGGGACCATGACTGCCATGTACTTCTCGCCCTCGTCCTTCTGGAGCTTGGTCTCGTTCAGGATAGTCTGGGTCTGGTTGTAGTCATAGTGCATGAAGCCGAGGTCGTTCTCAAGGTATGTGCCGGAGTTCTCTTCGGACTTGTCGATGAATGCCTTGGAGATCAGGCCTTCCTCTACCATTGCATGCATGCGCTCCATAGCCTTGTAGGTATCCGCTTCCTGACGCGCATCGTGCATTGCTCCGTCAGCGCCTACATACAGGTAATCCTGACGGGACTCAAGACCGCGGACGCCGAACAGGGTTCCTGCGAAACGGAACATATCGACGCGGCGCTGGTTGTTGTTATCTTCACGTGTGAACAGACCCTGGACGGAATCTGTGCCGTTGAGTGTCTGAGGGTTGGAGACTACGCAGCGAAGAAGGGCTACGAGCTCGTCTGCATCCCATGCCGCGTTCTGTCCTACGAACAGGTCGGAACGCTGTGTGCCGTAATATCCGTCATAAGCAGTATCGATGTATGTGCGGAGCATGTTGACTGCTGCTACGCCGTCAAGGCTTCCCGCCTCATTCATGGTCGCAACGATGTTGCCCGCCGCGTCGTAGTTCTTGGTAACCTTCTCAGCTGCTGTGCCGTCTGCGTTTACAACGTCAACCTCAACAGTGCCGGATGTGGGCATATAGGGCTCATAAACGGCAGGTGCCAGGGTGCCACTTGCGTCAGCCGTGAACTCGCCTTCGCCGTCCAGAAGCTTCTGAACCCAGTCAACACGCATCAGAGGCATACGCTCGATATCGTTGACACCGTCGAAGTAAGGGCTGAAGTAGATCGCGCCTGTAGAGGTATTTCCTGTGATGGACAGACGGACGATCGGGTTTGCCTCCAGATAAGCCTTGAAATTGGGCATCTGGTCCAGATACTCGGCAATGTTGACAAGGCTTCCCGCCTCGCCGTTCTCTGTCAGGAGCGCGGCCGTACCGGAAACCATATCTACGTCTGCGAGACGCTCTTTCCAATACTCGAACTCGTCGCTTGCGCCGTTGCCCTGATACTTGTCTTCGAACTCAACACCGAGCTGCTTCTCGACTTCCACCCATGTAGGCTTGAGGTCGCCGGCATTGTAGGTTACGCCGTCTGCCAGTGTGATTCCGCTTCCGGCTGTCTCAGCGTCGAAGCTGAGTCCGGTCTTTGTGCTGTTGTAGCCTGTCGCCATGCGGAGCTTTGTGCCGGGCGCATATTCCAGAGCGCCTGCGGGAGCTGCCGCCTCGGTTCCTTCCGTGCCCTGTGCCGCGCCGGAATCAGCGGGCTGAGCATCGCTCGATGCCTGAGAGCCGGAGCCGGCAGGGCTGCCGTTCTGCTGCACTTCGATCTTGGGTCCGCACCCTGCAAGGAGCAGCATGCTCATGACTGTAGCGAGAGTCAGAGCGATAGCAGATCTCATCTTTTTCATTCCTGTATCCTCCTAAAAAATTAAGCATTGGCGTTTACCGCCGTTTTCAAAAACTCGCGCGCCGCGCGGCTTTTATGAATGCATTTCCCGTTTTGCTGATCATTATTCTTTCACGCCGCCGACGTTTGTGCCCTTGGCAAAATATTTCTGGATGAAAGGATAAATAATAAGAATCGGTACGATCGAGCATACGATCAGTGCGTAGATCACGGAGTCAGACGCGAACGCTTTGTTCCAGCCCGCCATCTGCTCGGGATCCGTGTACTGCTCCAGTCTCAGACGGATGAAAACCTGCAGAGGATGCTCGTTCTGGTTGGAGATCATCTGGCGCGCCCAGAAATATCCGTTCCAGCGCGAGATCGCAAAGAACAGTGCAACCGTCGCGATCGTGGACTTACACATGGGGAGATATACCTGTGTCAGGACCTGAAGCTCTGTAGCGCCGTCAACGATGGCCGCTTCCTCGATCTCCGAAGGGACTCCCTCAAAAGCATTACGCAGCAGGATGATGTTCATGGCCGCCATACCCATGGCAATGACTACCAGCCACTTGTCATCCTTAATTCCCATGGAATTGAATATATCCTTGGTAGCCAGGTAGTTCAGGTACTGAGGTACGATACCTGCGGAGAACCACATGGTGAATACCAGGAAGAAGTTAAAAGTTTTTCTGAACAGCAGCCTCTTCTTGGACAGCGCATAACCGCCCAGGATGGCTACAAACATAGCCCAGATCGTGCCGAACAGGGTCAGGAACAATGTGTTGGAATAAGCATTCCAAAACATGTTGTCATTAAACATCAGTTTAAAGGCATCAAACTGTATATCCTTGGGGAAGAGTACGATCGAGCCGTATTCAACCGCCGATCTGCCGCTTATGGAAGCGCTGACTGCATAGACAAAAGGATACAGGCAGCAAAGGGCAAATACCGTAAGCAGGGTGTAGCTGATGACTTTAAAGATCAACTCAGAGAGTTCCAGTCTCCTTTTCATAGCCCCTCCTTATTAGTACAGTGATGTATTAGATGCCTTACGTGCAATTGTGTTGGCTCCGATAACGAGCAGCATGCCGATGACGTTGTTCATCATTTCCGCAGCCGCCGCTATTCCGATACCCGCTCCGGTTCCCATACCGTTTCGGTTTGCGAAGGTAGATACAACGTCCGCCGTAACGTATGTGTTGGGATTGTAAAGCAAGAGTACTTTCTCGTAGCCGATGTTGAGCAGTGAACCGATTCTTGTGATGAGCATGATCACGATCGTAGACAATATGCTGGGAAGGACCACATATCTCATCTGGGCCCACTTGTCCGCGCCATCGATCTGTGCCGCTTCGTAGCTGGTAGGTGAAATGGCAATGATGGCTGCAAAGAATACAATACTGTCATAGCCCGCGCTCTCCCAGATACCGCTGATCTGGTAGATGGATCTGAAGAATGCGGGATTATTGAGAAGTCCCGCGTTAGCAACAGTCGGGCTGATCGCGCCGATGTTCGAGAGGAACTGGCTCACAATACCCATTCCGGTTGTGAGGGAACCCTGCTTTACAAGCATGGTCACCAGTGATGTCATGACAACGGTGGACATGAACTTAGGCAGATAGGTGAGCACCTGGTATACGCTTCTCGCCGCGTTGGAGCGCACCTCGTTGAAAAACAGCGCCAGGATGATCGGCATAGGGAATCCGAAACACAGGCCGTAGAAACTCAGCAGGAACGTGTTGCGCAGCGCCCTCCAGAAATCAGTGGAAAGGCCATCCCCAGCGAACAGAAGCCGCTTGAAATACGAAAATCCCGAGAAGAACTGCTCGGATACGGGCTTTACGTTGTCCGCAACCTTGAAGCACCCCAGAAGTTCGTACATCGGAAAATAACGCCAGAACAGGAAGACCAGAAGCATGGGGATCAGCATCAGGTAGAGGCGCCAGTCTTTGAGGACTGTCTGACCCACATGACGCCAATAATGCTTTTCCACATCATCGCGGACGGCCTGTTCCGGATCTTCCCGATAGGTCCCCGACTCTTGGTCGTAGACGAGGAAATCCGCCGCCTTAGCTTTCATAATTTACCTCCTTTTCCGTTCCCTCCTTCGCGTTTATGCGGAGCAGGTAATGTATTTGATCTTCATAGACCCCGTCCAGCCTACGGGCTATCCAGATGATCACGAATGTAAAGAGCATTGTGAGCGAATCCGTTGTGTAAAAACCCACAATGCCTGCCGGTTCCGCGCCCAGAAGAAGAGCAATGACTGCCCTTCCGGTCTGCATGAGCAGCAGAACGAGAACGGGATAAAACATCCCCCAGGTCTCTGTCCGGACCTTTTCCTTGCCGACCTTTTTTAAGACAAATACCGAAAGAAGCGAGAAAAGATTTCCCGCGACATAGATCAGATACTGCGAGGGCGACGCGCCCTGGAAGAAGCAGAACACGATCCCCGCCAGCGCGGCGTGTATGCCGCCCCACCACCCCCATCTCATATAGACGATCGTGACGATCGCCGCCGCGAGGGATACGGTAAACGGCTGTCCCGGGAACCAGAATCTTGCCGCCATTATGATAATAAATTCAAAGATTACGAGCATGATCGCGAACAATGTCAGATCGATCGCCCTGTACTGTCGCCACGTTCTTCGTTTATTCACAACTCTCCTGACTGTTTGTTCCCTTTTTGAAAAATTTTTTGTACAAATTGAACAAAAAATCACAAAACAAACCATTGATATTATAAAGAAATTCAATATTGAAAGTACATGGACAGAACGAGGTTATTTATATACAAAACAGACTTTTTTCAACATTCACTTAATTTTTCGTACAATACGCCATATAATGAAATTGTTATAAAATCAAGCCCAAAACAGGAGAAAAAATCAATAAAATGATGAATAAAACCATATTTCTGACCCCGGCAGACGATCTGGAGGCTGTCATAAACGCCTCAGAACCGGGTGACACGATTCATCTTTCAGAAGGAATCTACAGGACAAAATTTACAATTTTCGTCAATTCTCTCCGGATCCGGGGCGCCGGTGCGGACAAGACCGTGATCGTCTGGAATGATTACGCGGAAAAGATCCATAAAGACGGGAAAGAATACAACACTTTCCGCACCTACACGCTCGCCGTCTGCGGGGACCACATCACTATGGAGGACCTCGCGGTCGTCAATGACGCGCTCCACCCCGAGACAAAGGGGCAGGAGGTCGCCCTTACGGTCTACGCGGATGATTTCCACATGAAAAACTGCCGCCTGACCTCCACGCAGGACACATTGTTCCTGGGCCCTCTCCCCAAAGACCTCATCGAGCGCTACGACGGCTTTCTGCGCGACCACCTGCGGCGGGACATGCGGTGCCGGCAGTATTTTGACAACTGCCTGATCGAGGGCACCGTGGACTTCATCTTCGGCTGCGGCGAGACGGTCTTTAGTAACTGCGAACTCCGCTCCCTTGCGGACGCGCGCCGGATCGGCTTTGTGGCCGCCCCGGCCCACCCTCTCAGCGATGAGCACGGCTTTCTCTTCCGGGACTGCCGCTTCACGGCGGAGGACGGCGTCGACGACGGAAGCATCTTCCTCGCAAGGCCCTGGCGCGACTACGGCCTGTGCCGCTTCGAAAACTGCACCTACGGCGCCCATATCAGCCCCCTGGGCTTTGACAAGTGGAACGACACGGACCGGGACAAGACGGCTCGCTTTTACGAGACGCCGGCCGTCCCCGGCCGGGTGAAGTGGGTGAAGTGAGCGGGCGGTAGCCGCTGCGGCTGGGCCGCGGGGCGGTGGCC
>DLYC01000182.1:5450-7035 GCA_003447895.1 Lachnospiraceae bacterium
CCGCGGGGCGGTGGCCGGGCCGCGGGGCGGTGGCCGGGCGGTGGCTCGGTGGTATTTCCACTGCGATTTGGTGTTTATTACGCCGCGCCGCGATTTTTTTACAAAATCAAGGCACTTTTTTTCCTTCGGTGTATATTCCACTATCCTTAGGCAGAAAATAGCTTCTGAGAATCAATCTTTCCAAATCAGGAACAGAATGTACGATTTTGAAATCTTCATTTTGGCATAATTCCTCCGGCCAGGCTGTTTTTTGCCTAAGATTTCTGAAAAAGCTTCCTTTTCCAGGGTGATCCGGCTCATTTCTGATTTTTTCTTTGGCAACTTCCATTCTTAAGCACATTTTTTTGCCTAAAACTTTCCGAGTGATCGAAATTTCGTTTTTCTCGACTCTCAATCCGCCTCCACCGACCACTTCTTCCATCCCCCCGGCTCTCAATCCGCCTCCACCGACCACTTCTTCCATCCCCCCGCCTCCAAACACGTTTTCCTTTCGTCACGCCTGCCACACCCGCCTTCATTTTGCTATAATTGGATACAGCAACGTATTCAAGGCTCGCCGGGCGAGCCGCAGCGCCGCGCGCGGACTACCTGCCCCCACTCCAAGGCAGCCTTTTTCCTTCCGCACGCGCGCATCGTTTTCAGCCACCGCACGACGAAGAAAGACGGAAAATGCAATGATCACAAAATTCCCGAAAAAGCAAAAAGCCAGCCGGAAGCTTTCGGCCGTCTGCGCGCTCCTTGCACTTTTGATCCTGGCGGGCTGCGCATCGGGCTCCTCCGAAAAGGCAGCCGGCCCGACTTCCGGGCAGGGCAATGCCGACAGCGCCACCTACCTCGTACGCCTGTACAAAAACGAGGACGTCTCTGAAGAAAGCTTCTTAAAGGATGCCGAGATCATCCGGAACAGAGTCGAAGTCCTGACGGGCAGCAAAGGCAGCTTTTCAGTAAAAAGCCGCGAGGAAGACGCCGCCGTCCCCCTTTCCTACATCGATGCGCAGATTCCCGCGCAGGTCTTCGGCGGCCTGGATCCGGAAATTCTGATCCCGACACTTCTGTCAGGCCCTGAGAAGTTTTATCTTTTTGATGCTTCCAAAGGACTGACCGGCGAAGCTTCCTCATCGGAGACTGCGGCCGGTCCTCTTCTTCTCGCCCCCGAAGACCTCGAAACCGCCGAAGTTTCGCGCGAGCTTCCCCCGGGACTCAGCCAATTTCAGCTGGCTCTGGAGGGTATTTCCGAAGAAAATTACAGCGCCGTGAAATTTGTCCTGACGGAAGAGTTTCTGGAGGCCCATCCCGGGATCCGAACCTGGACACCTGCCCTGGCGCTGGATTCTTCAGGGGATTTGTCCGATCCGTACGTCTTCAGCATGGTCCCCGGCGAGAATGAGCGGACTTTCTACTACCGATACAACTGCGCAAACACCACCGCCGGCGCCGGGGCGGATTCATTGGACCGGTGCCACGAGGTTCTTGCGCGGAACATGACAAATGCACCGTCGGAGTCTGTTTTTGGACACGTGTGGATTCCCCCTGTGACATGGGAGACGCCTGACACCGCCGCGGCTTCTCCGGAAGCTCCCACCGG
>DLYC01000182.1:7140-11646 GCA_003447895.1 Lachnospiraceae bacterium
CTGACACCGACGCAGCTTCTCCGGAAGCTCCCACCGGCACCGACGGCTCCTTCCAGCTCTCTCAAAGCGACCTTTCCGAATTGTCAAAAGACAGCGGCACACTCACCTTTTTCTATACCTGGAGAGACGAAGATCCGTACCCGGAGGACATGGACGCCGTAAGAGAGATCCTCAAGAGCCGCCTGGACGCAGTCGGAATGCCCTACGCCCTTGGCCGGCAGAGCGACCGCGGGAATGTATTTGTCGTCTGCACGCTGCCCGGCCGGATCTCTCCCCAAATTGCAGACCTTCTGTGCGCCAACAGTGTCATCACCCTGGTGAGCGGCGCCGCCGAGAAATTCGTGACGCCCGGAAGCTGCCGGGCGAAAGTGATCCCCGCCTCCGGGCACTACGCGCTCTCTTTGGATTTTTCGGCACACAACCTGGATCTCCCGAGCCTCCTGATCTCGTCCGGAAAAGCTGCCGGCTCTGACACGGTCGCGCTTCGCGTTTCCTATTCGCAGAGCGACTTCTGTACCGGCCGGATCGGCGCCGCGGGCCCGAACGGAAAGCTCCTCTTCGACCGCCGCGCTGCGGGCGCCGGTTTCGGAGATCCGGACAAATGGGTGCTGGACCTCATTGCCACAGCTCTGAACGGTCCGCCTCTGCAGCCAGGAATCGGGCAGGAGAAAGGACAGCCCTCCGGCTCCGCCGGCTCGATCGGCTATGACAGAAAGATCTATCAGAATTATCTCACCTGGGACAGGCTGGTCCTGAGGCAGAAGGGGGAACACGACTGCAGCCGTTCCTATTACTATTCTTCCGATCCCGACGCCGCCGGCTATTGACCGGCCCCGGCGCCCCCGACGCCGCCGGCTATTGACCACCCCGGCTCCGCCGGCCGCTGCCCAGCCGGCTATTGACCGGCTCCAGACTCCACCGCAAGGAGGCACTCCATGGAATACCACTACAAAGCTTTTATCTCCTACCGGCATGACCCCGCGGACAGCAGGATCGCCGCCGAGATCCAGACGCAGGTCGAGCGGTACAGGCTCCCTTACTCCGTTCGGAAAGAAAAAGGGATCAAGTCTGTCGGCACAGTTTTTCGCGACAAGGAAGAGCTGAGCGCCGGAAGCGACCTCAATGAGAATATTCAGTGGGCCCTTCTCCACTCAGAGTATCTGATCGTCATCTGTTCCAAGCGTCTTAAGGATTCGCTTTGGTGTCAGAAGGAGATCGAATTCTTTCTGGCGCACCGGGACCACCGCCATGTCACCACCGTTCTCGTGGACGGTGAACCCCAGGATGTCATTCCCAAGATCCTTCAGGAGGAGAAGATCCTGACGGAGGACGCCGACGGAAATCCCGTGGAAGTGACGGTGCCTCTGGAGCCGCTCTCCTGCGACTACAGGATGCCCATCCGGCGCGCGCGGAGGGAGGAGCTCCCCCGGCTGATCGCTGTTTTGACGGGGATCCGGTACGGTGAGCTGATGCAGCGGCAGAAAAAGAGACAGCGGAGGCTCCTGGCCGCGGCAGCGGCCGCGGCGGCTGTGCTCATCGCCTATCTCTCCTGGAGCCTTGTCAATATCCGCGCGGGGTACCGAAGGACGCAGATCAGCGAGTCCCTCTCCATGGCGGATGATGCCTTAAAGAGCATTGAGGACAACAATCATCTGGAAGCGCTGAAGACATCGCTGGGGGCCGTACCCACGCAGGAGGCTCCCCGTCCCTTTGTCCCCGAGGCGCAGTATGCGCTCTCGAGGTCCCTGCACAGCTATGAGGCGCCCTCCTACATCAGCAGCTCGGATGTCGCGCGCTTTGAATTTGACGGCCGGATCACGGACGGCCTTACCAACGAAGACGGCTCTCTTGTGATGGTCTTTGAGACGGCCCACAGCCGCCTGACTTTTTTGAATGTGAAGGACCGCTCCGAGATCGGGCAGATTCCCTGCAAACAGCTCTCGGGCTCCCTGTATCTGGGGGAAAACCGCGCCCTGGTCTACAACCAGTCGGAAGTATCCGCCGTCAATATGGAGGACGGGAGCATCCTGTGGACTCAATATTTTGACGACTGGGTGTTCTCCTGTTCGTACGCCCCCAAGGGAGATTCTCTCCTCATCACGACCCGGAGCGATCTCATCGTGATGGCCGCGGACGGAAGCCGGATCACCGGCCGGTTCCCCTTCTCCTCCTACCCCGTTGGGAGTGAGGCCCGGATCGGGACGGACCGCACCTTCTGCGCATCGCCCGACGGCGCCAGGTACTACTATCTGGTCGACAGCGGAGATTCCTTTACGAGTTCGACTTTCACGGGCGTTCTCACCTATGACGTTTCCAAGGGGACTATGGCCTATACTCCCATAGAGCCGGTGCTGAGCCTGCTCGGCAGCGTGTGCGCGGACGACCTCGGAAACCTCTACCTGTCAGGCTTTGAGAGTGAAGAGGATGAGGCGTTCAGCATTTCCCTTGACTATTCGGCCGTGCCCTTCTACTCGGTTTCCCACGGGCACTATACCGCTGCGGCTTTTCGGGCCGCCGACGGGAGCCTTCTCTGGAAGAGCCGCCTCTCTTACCAGTCGGCCGCGCAGAGCGAGGCGGTCCCCGGGCTTTTTCTCATTCAGCCAAAAGACAGAAGCGCAGGCGCAAAGACAGACGGCGCGGATGCATCCCCGGTGCTTCTCTCCTTTGTCTCCTCCCGCGCGGATATGCTTGACCCTGAGACCGGAGCGCTCCTTCTAAGTTACGACCTGGGCTCCGAACTGGCCTCGCCCATTGAGGGCAATGCCGGCGTTTTTCTCACCGATAAAGGCCATGAAGTCTTTCTCAGTTCCACCGACACCGGCATGATCTCTGTCATGGAGTCGTTTCCGCCGGATATGGCACGGGCGAAGCGGATTTTCGAGGACGCCTCCTACAGCGGGAAGATCCAGACCTTCCTTTTTGGCCAGAACGCCGTTCTTCTCTTTGAGAGAGGGCAGGGCGACAGCAATTGGAAGCCTTTCGCCTCCGCAGGCCGCGAAGGCGCGGAGCCGGACCCGGCTGAGGCCGTCCCTTTCAGTTCCGGCTCTGCTGTGTATGCCCACTATACCGGAGACAGGTACGCCGCCTTCGCGACTGACGAAGGGCGCATAACAGTCTGTGACCTGAAGGCGAGGACTCTGTGCGCTTCTCTCACAGGTCTTGACTACCTGCCGGGCCTCTACGGTTTTTCCAAGGATGGCGGCTCCCTCTACTACGCGCCGGACATCCCCTATGATTCGCCCGCGGAGGACAAGCTGTCCGTATGCTCTTACACAGCAGAGACGGGAACCACTAAGAAGCTGTCCCTGTTCCCGGAGGACCTGGCCGGCCGGACGACGGGTGTGCACTTTCTTAAGTACGCGGATCAGAGCGGCAGGATGCTCTGCGAGGCAGAGATCAGTCCGGACGGCGGTGCGTACACGGATCCGAAATGGTTCTTCGCGCGGGCGGACATGGAGAGCGGCGAGGTCGTATTGATACCCTCCCCCTCAGGCTTCTACTCCTTTGACTTCTATAACAGCGATGACGGCGCTTACGGGCTTGCGGTCTTTAGCGGGATCTCAGAGGATCAGGCCACGGACACCTGCTGCCTTCTGGACTTTGAGAGAGGGACAGCTGTGACCTGCCCGGAGATGCCGTCCGCGATCCAGACAGCCGTGTGGAACGGGTCTGACGGAAGTGTGATCGTCATGCCGCAGTCCGACCGGTCTATGCATCTGTTTGACAGGGACGGGCGCCTCAGGACTGAGGTCTGGTACGACGGAACCTTCCTCATCAGCGGCGCCGTCAGAGACGGACGCCTCTACGCCCTCCACCAGGACGGTGTACTGAGTGTCTACGACGCCGGAACGCTCAGTCTCCTGCAAAATATAGATGTTGAGAGCAGTGAAACAAAAGACACCGGCATTTCCTCCGAAACACCGGTGTCCTGGCAGTTCACCGCCGACGGCTTCCTGTTTTTGACCATCGGTGATGCCCTCTATGAGATTGATCCCGCCGAATCGGGACTTGTCGGAAAGGCCCCTGTCTGCCTGGGATACAGCGAAGCCGAAAATCTCCTCCTCATTCCCGACTACTACGACGGACAGATCGGCTATTGCCCCCGCCTGTCACTGAACGACCTGATCGAGAAAGGCCGCAGCGTCCTTAGCGACGCCGAAAAGCACTGAGAAGTTTCCGCCCGCGTATTGTTCACGATCAAGAACAATGTGCGGCGGAACTTTCTGTGACCCCTTTTCGGAAATCGGTCTTATAATAAGTGGGCTGAGCCCAAGGCCAGGCAATTACCATCTGAAGGAGATGACCCGTTTTGAACAAAGATCTGACAACAGGAAAACCGGAGACCGTGCTCTGGCAGTTCTGCCTGCCCCTGTTCGGAAGCATTATTTTTCAGCAGCTCTACAACATAGCCGACAGCCTTGTCGCCGGCAAATTCATCGGAGAGAACGCCCTCGCGGCGGTCGGAAACAGCTACGAGATCACGCTGATCTTCATCGCGTTCGCCTT
>DLYC01000182.1:11771-15337 GCA_003447895.1 Lachnospiraceae bacterium
AGATGAAGACCGCCGTCTCCACCTCCATGATCGCGAGCGGAGTGACCTGCGCCGCGCTGATGCTGATCGGCCTCTTGTTCTGCAGAAGCCTTCTCCTTATGATCCGCACGCCGGAGGTCCTCATGGCCGACTCGCAGCTCTATCTGGATATCTATGTGTGGGGCCTTCCCTTTGTCTTTTTCTACAACATCTCCAACGGCATTTTCTCCGCCATGGGAGATTCCCGGACGCCGTTCCTTTTTCTGGCCGTATCCTCCTGCGCCAACATCGGCATGGACATCCTCTTTGTGGCGGGCTTTGGCATGGGCGTGGCAGGCGTTGCCTGGGCGACCTTCCTCTGCCAGGGGATCAGCTGTTTTTTGGCACTTTTCGTAGTGATGAGGCGCCTTAAGGGCATCGAGGCCGCGGGCCGCCCGCAGCTCTTCTCCTGGGATATCTGCGGCCGCTTTGCCAAAGTAGCGATCCCCAGCATTCTGCAGCAGAGCTTCATCTCGATCGGAAACATCATCATCCAGGGCGTCATCAACGGCTTTGGTCCCGGCGTCATGGCCGGATATTCCGCCGCGATCAAGCTCAACAACCTGGTGATCACCTCCTTTACGACGCTCGGGAACGGAATGTCCAACTACGCCGCGCAGAATATCGGCGCCGGAAAGCTTCCCCGGATCACGGCAGGCTTCAAGGCCGGCCTCAAGATGGTGTGGCTCCTGTGCCTTCCCCTTTCCCTCCTCTACTTCACGCTCGGAAACAGGCTTCTTCTCCTGTTTATGAGTGAGCCCTCCGCGGATGCCATGCGCTCCGGCGTCATGCTCCTTCGCATACTCTCGCCCTTCTACTTCGTCATCTCGGCAAAGCTCGTCGCCGACGGCATCCTTCGCGGCGCCAGCATGATGAAGCAGTTCATGGCCGCGACCTTCACCGACCTGATCCTCCGCGTCCTTCTGGCGGTCTTTTTGTCGCGGACGGCGCTCGGCTATATCGGCATCTGGTGCGCCTGGCCGATCGGCTGGTGCATCGCCACGGTGCTCTCGATCCGCTTCTACAGGAACGGCCCCTGGAAAGAATGAAATCCGCATAACTTCGTCGCAATTTGATCCGTTTCTCTGTATAATATTGCCAAAAGACTCAAAAACTTCTGTGCATCTGTAAAAGGAGATAATAAAGAATGAAAACGATCAGATTAGGTCGCACCGGAATTGTTGTCCCTCAGAACGCCTTCGGATGTCTTCCGATCCAGCGCGACACCACCGAGGTGGCTGTCAGACTTCTGCGGGAGGCGTACGAGGGAGGCATGCGGTTTTTTGACACCGCGAGAGCATATACAGACAGCGAGGAAAAGGTCGGCGCGGCCTTCGACGGCATGAGAGAGCGCGTTTTCATCGCGACCAAGACCGCCGCCAGGACCCCCGAGGGATTTTGGAAGGACCTCGAGACCTCTCTTAAGAATCTGCGCACCGACTATATCGACATCTACCAGCTCCATATGGTCCAGCAGTGCTACCGCCCCGGCGACGGGACCGGCATGTACGAATGTCTCCTGGAAGCAAAGGAGAAAGGCCTGATCCGCCACATCGGTATCACGACGCACAAGCTGCCCGTGGCGCAGGAGATCATCGGGTCGGGACTCTACGAGACGCTTCAGTATCCCTTCAGCTATCTCTCCTCGGAAAAGGAGATCGGCCTGGTGCGCGCCTGCGTGGAGAAGGACATGGGCTTTATCTGCATGAAGGCCCTCGCCGGCGGTCTCATCACCCGCTCCGATGCCGCCATGGCCTATATGACGCAGTTCGAAAACCTGGTTCCCATCTGGGGCATCCAGCGCGAGAGCGAGCTCAGGGAGTGGCTCTCCTACATGGATGAGACCCCCTCGATGACTGAGGAGATCACTGCCTATATTGGGGGCGAACAGGACCAGCTCGCCGGCGACTTCTGCCGCGGCTGCGGCTACTGCCTGCCCTGCCCGATGGGAATCGAGATCAACAACTGCGCCCGCATGTCCCTGATGGTCCGCCGCGCGCCCTCCGCGAACTGGCTCTCAAAGAGCTGGCAGGAGAAGATGGCTAAGATCGAGACCTGCATTGGCTGCCGCCAGTGCACGAAGCGCTGTCCCTACGAGCTCGATACGCCGGAACTTCTCAAAAAGAATCTCGCGGACTACAAGCGGATCATTGCCGGGGAAATCACCGTTTGATCTGACAGCGTCAATTGTGTCTTTGTGCTAAGCGCAGCTCTGCCACTTGTCGCAGACTGCGCCGGGAGTTTGTTCTATGATTTACCGTAAAAGAGTGTTCATTGTTTGTCTTCTTCTGTCCGTGCTGGCGGGATCCCTCCTTCCGGCGCAGACAGTCTCCGCTTCCGCTGCCGCCTCGGCAGTCGCGGCCGACACCGCCGGAAAGCCCGGCAAAGTCGCCCTGACTTCCGTATCCTCCGATGCTTATAACAGGATCACCGTTTCCTGGAAGAAAGTGAGGGGGGCCACCAGCTACCGAGTCTACTACCGCGCGTCAAACGCGTCCAAATGGACCCGCATCGCGGTCGTAAGTGCCTCCGCGGCGCAGTACACGCATGTGTCCTCCAAATCCTTCCCGATCTCGGTCGGAAAGGACTACTGCTATACGGTCAGGGCCTACAGCAGCAAATCCCGGCTTCTTGGCGACTACAACCGAAAAGGCCTTATGACGCGCACGATTCCCAACAAGGTGACCCTCCGGAGCGCTGTCTGGAACACCGCGGGCACGGCGGTGACAGTCACCTGGAAAAAGGCGGGCGGCGCGTCCTACTACCGGATCTACCGCCGGACGCCCTCCTCTCCCAAATGGAGAAGCATCGGGAGCGTTTCCTCCGACAAAGTCCAGTTTGTAGACAGAAATCCCGTTGAGGGGGAAGAGAATTCCTACAGCGTGCGCACCTGTCACCTCACGCCCCGCGTTCCCGGAAAGTTCAGCGCCGCGATGACGGCGGTCTCGCGGGCGAAGTCCGAGGACGAGCGGACGGCCGACCTTCTTCAAAACACGGCGACAGCTTCCCGGACAAAGCAGATCATCCTTGTGGTCGATCACAACCTGTCCTTCTGGGAGAAAACAGAACGCGGCACCTGGGCCAAAAAATTGTCCGTCTACTGCGGCTACGGCCAAAACGGACTGAACGACGACCGGCACGAGGGCGACAAAACGACGCCGATCGGATCTTTCAGGATCCTGCACGGATTCGGAACGGCCGAAAATCCCGGCTCCACCATGCAGTACCGAAGGATCACCCGCAACTCCTACTGGTCCGGCGAATACAGCACCTACAACCAGTGGGTGGAGAGTGTCCGCCCCGTCGCCGGCGAGCACCTCATCGACTACTACCAGTACAAGTACGCCATGGCCATCGGCTTTAACCGGAATCCGACCGTCTACAAGAAGGGGTCCGCGATCTTCCTCCACTGCAAGAGCTACGACCACTGGCACACCGCCGGCTGCGTCAGCGTCGAGGAATCCGTCATGAAGAAGCTCCTTCAGATGAGCCGCAACGGCGTGTACATGATCATTGTCAAAGAACAGAACGACATCGCGTCGTATTGA
>DLYC01000182.1:15411-16573 GCA_003447895.1 Lachnospiraceae bacterium
GAACCGGGTTGAATATTGCGTGAATGCGCAGAACGCAGAAATGCCGCGGCTTTTCGCCGCGGCATTCTTTTTCGTCTCTGTTTTGTCTCTATTTTGTTGCTCCCGCTGCTGCCGTTTCAGCTTCCGCAGCCTTCGCCGTTTTCTCACTCTCAGGAAGTTTCGGGATCACCAGTTTCATGCCAACCTTGAGCTCTGCGGGGTCGAGAAGGATCTCTTCATTCGCTTCATAGATGAGCTTCCACTTGCTGCCGTCTCCGTACACTGTGCGCGCGATGTTCCAGAGGTTGTCCCCCTCCTTCACGACGTAGGAAGTCACATCTCCGGCGGCCGCCTCGGTCTTTGCGGCGTCTTCCGTCCTCAGATTGACCTTCTCCTCGATATTGTAGAGGCCGTAATAGTCATCATACAGTCCCAGGCAGGCGTCCATTCCGGGGTTTGTGGAGAGCGCCTTCTGAAGCACCGCCTCCCATGAGCCGTACTTCTCATAGAGGAATTCAATAGTCGGGCCCTCTTCATTTCCGTATGTGTCCAGGTTGCTCTTTTTGACTCTGGCAAGTCCGTCGGGATCGCCGATATACGCTTCGAGCCTCAGCTCATTTCTCCTTTTACTGACGGCGCGCGCGATCTCTTCCGTGCTCTTGTTCTCGTCGAGCATTGTCTCGATGAGCTGATACAGGACTTCCTCCGTCTCGTAGTACTGGATCCTCTTTCCGCGCGCCTCTTCGACCTGCGCTTCATCCGTCCAGTCGATGATATCCACAAACTCCCTGAGCCGTACGGACAGAGGACTCGGCGAATATCCGTAGACCGCGTCGTGGTTTACGATGATGTCCTGCGCCGCCTTGGGGTTCTCCATCGGATCGTGCTCATAGCCGATATGGACTGTGATCTCTTCATCCTTGCCCTTTTTGGTCTTCGCGCCGGTTTCTGTCTTTTGCCCTGCCGCGTCTTCGGCCTTGGACGCTTCCGCGGCTGCCTTCGACTCGTCGTCATCCTTGGCGCTTCCCGCCTCGGCTTCCTCCGATGCGGCCGTATTGGTACCCTTCTTTGTATCTGCGGCAAAAGAGACACCCGGCACGGCTGTCACCGCAAACATACCCGCAAGCAGTATTCCCGCTGCTGAAAGAATCGCTTTTCTATACATTTTTCCCTCCCTGCCGAA
>DLYC01000182.1:16691-21505 GCA_003447895.1 Lachnospiraceae bacterium
CGTACCCATTATACAACCATGGATGCGCAAATGCACTAGCGCGTTCTCTTATTCTCACCTGCGGTTTGCATTTCCCCAGTCGCACAGGCCGTCCAGCACTTTCACCAGAGAGTGACCGCGGTCTGTGAGCATATATTCCACTTTCGGAGGGATCTGCGGGTAAACCTTTCTGCTGATCAGGCCGTCCGCCTCCAGCTCTTTCAGATTCTGGCTGA
Organism: Lachnospiraceae bacterium; assembly: GCA_003447895.1. GTDB lineage: Bacteria > Bacillota > Clostridia > Lachnospirales > Lachnospiraceae > CAG-791. Next base: position 16,907 of record DLYC01000182.1, read on the forward strand.
GAGTCTTATCCGCCACCTTTTTCAGATAGCGTTGCATCTCATTGAACCTGACCGGTTCGTACTCCATCAGGCAGTAAAGGATTACCGGCTTATACTTGCCCGAGATCAGAGACAAAGTATAGCTGTACCCGGTCTTCTCAAAATCTGCCTTCTCAATCGATTTTTGGGCCATATCACTTACCTCTTGGTAAGTACCTAACTATCATGTAGGTACTGGAAAAATCTACATCCCTATGATATCATGGCAATAGCTGAAAAACAATGAGACCGAAAGGAAAGGTAACCGAAATGAAAAAGAATTTAGGCGTAGTGCAGGCTGTTTATCCGATGCCGGTGCTGATCGTCGCAGCCTATGATGAAAACGGGAAAGTAAATGCCATGAACGCCGCGTGGGGAATGATCTGTAATTCAGACCGGATCGCTCTGTTCATCGACGAAGACCACAAGACCACACAGAATCTTCTGGGCACGAAGGCCTTCACAGTGAGCCTGGCAGACAGAGCGCACATGGACGTCGCGGATTTCTTCGGCATCGCCACAGGCAACAAGATGAGCGACAAGTTTGAGCGAACAGGCTATACGGCCGTAAAGAGCGAGTTTGTGAATGCTCCGATCATCGACGAATTCCCGGTCGTCATGGAATGCGAACTGGCGGAAGTTGTTGAAAATGACAGCTTCTACTGCATCGTCGGCAAAATCGTGAACACCGCCGCCGAAGAGAGCGTCCTCTCCGAGAACGGCAAAGTCGATCCCGCAAAGCTTCAGGCACTGATCTTCGACCAGTTCCAGCACGGCTACTACGTATCCGGCGAGCAGGTCGGCAAGGCCTGGAACGCAGGTGCCGGACTCATGAAGAAATAACAGCCCGGGGCCCGCTCCGCGCTGCGTTCGAAAGCGGAAACATGATAAAAGCGGCAGGTACAGGGATAATCCCGCACCTGCCGCTCTTTTTTGACTGATTGCTTCTTTCCCGGGAGAAGCTGCTTTTCCTACTCTTTTACTTCATAAACTTCACGGCCGTCCCGTACGCCATCACTTCCGCGGCGCTCTGCATGACAGAGGCCGAGCTGTACCGGATGCAGACGATCGCATCTGCGCCCATGCCTTCCGCTTCCGCCACCATGCGCTTCGTGGCCAGCGCCCTTGCGTCGTTCATCATCTCATTGTAGCGTGTGAGCTCCCCTCCCACGAGGGTCTTGAGGCCGGCGCCGATATCGCGGACGGCGTTCACGGTCTGGATCGTGCTTCCTTTGACCAGTCCCAAAGTCTCCAGTTCTTTTCCGGAAATTGTCTCAGTAGTTGTCAAGATCATCTTCTTCCCCGCTCCTTATCTCCCGAATCCGGGTAAACAATGTGTACACCATTCCGGCCCCCAGAAGGACCAGCGGTATTCCCAACAGGACTGCCAGCGGCTCTTCCAAAGCCGCCATCATTACTAAAGCGCCGTAAACAATAAGGTAGAGCAAAAAAACAACTGTGATAATGATGGGCGCAAGCATCTTTTTTCCGTGAGGAGTCATGACCGTCACCTCCCTCAGCATCTTCAGAAATTTCCTGATAATGACATTATAGCAGTGAATCGGCCTGTGAGGTAGAGGCAAGTTCCCACCTCATTTTCTCACGGCCTCATCTTCACCGCATTCTGTCTCGCCGTCTCCCGGTTCCCCGGTTTGAAGATTTCCTGCAGCGTATGCCAGCCCAGTACCGCACATTTGACCCGGCTGGGCATATGGGAGATATCCTGCAGCGCGGAAGCTTCTTCCAGCTCCTCGATCTCCTCCTCGGTGGCCTCGTTTTTGATCATCCGGATGAAGAGATCGGAGAGCCGAAGGGCTTCTTCCCTGGGCCGCCCGATCACCAGGCCGAGCATGATATCCGCGGACGCCTGCGAGATCGCACAGCCGTCTCCGTCAAAAGCTCCGTCGACGATCCTGTCATTCTCATCCACCTTCAGCCTTAGGAAAATATCGTCCCCGCAGGTCGGATTGACGCCCTCCAGGACCAGATCCGCGTCCGGAAGGGGATGCTTGAAATCCGGGTGGATGTTGTGCTCCGTGAGGATCTCATTATAAAAACTTCTGTTGTTCATGTTCACTCCGTTTCGTATCTGTTCATGCTTTGCATTGCGGATTCCCCGGCTTCAGCCAGGCGTCCGAAGTCCTGTTCACTCCCCAAAACCCATTCTTCTGCGGATCGTCGAGACGCACTCCACAAGCCGCCGCACCTCGTCCTCCGTGTTGTAGAACATAAGGCTGGCCCGCGTCGTCGAGTTGTATCCCAGGTGCTTTAAGAGCGGCTGTGCACAGTGATGCCCCGCGCGCACGCAGATCCCGTCCGCATCCAGGATCGCGCTGATATCGTGGGGATGAACGCCCTCGATCACAAAATTCAGAATTCCGTTGTGCTCCGCGGGATCCTCCGATCCCAGAATCTTCAGGTGCGGGATTGCCTGAAGTCCCTCCATGGCGAGCGCTGTCAGCACCTCTTCGCGCTCGCGGATCGCCTCGTAGCCGAGCTTTCCGATATAGTCTATGGCTGCATGAAGCCCCGCTGCGTCCGCCGCGTTGACTGTCCCCGCCTCAAATTTGTGCGGAAGCTCCGCCCAGACGGCGCCTTCTCTTGTGACCGTTTGGATCATTTCTCCGCCGGTGAGGAAGGGCGGCATGGCCTCCAGCAGCTCTCTCTTCCCGTAGAGTACACCGATTCCCATGGGTCCCAGGATCTTGTGTCCCGAGAAAGCAAAGAAATCCGCGTCCAGAGCCTGCACATCCACCGCCATGTGTGGCGTGCTCTGCGCGCCGTCCACCACCACGACGGCCCCCGCGCGGTGCGCCCTCTCGATGATCTTCTCCAAAGGGTTCCGCCGCCCGGTCACATTCGAGACTTCCCCGACCGCCACCAGCCGCGTCCTTTCCGTGATCGTCTCCGCGATCGACTCGTCCGTGATCGTTCCGTCCTTCTCACATTCCAGATACCGAAGCGCCGCTCCGGTCCTGCCCGCCACCATCTGCCATGGCAAAATATTGCTGTGATGCTCAGTAATCGACACCACGATCTCATCTCCCGCGCGCAGGTTCGTGAGCCCATAGCTGTATGCTGCAAGGTTCAGGCTCTCTGTCGTATTGCGGGTAAAAATGATCTCCGCGCTCTCTTTTGCATGGAGAAATCCCGCCGCCGCGTCCCGGGCCGCCTCGTACCGGTCCGTCGCGTCGACGCTCAGCGCATAGAGACCTCGCAGGGGATTGGCGTTCGCACGCTTATAAAAGTCCGCCACCGCATCGATCACACACTGCGGTCTCTGCGAAGTCGCCGCGCTGTCCAGATAAGCCGCCGGATTGGACACCAGCAGGGGAAAATCCTTACGAATTTCATCAGTTATCTTCAGTGCCATAGTCTATACCTTTCATTCTCTTTCCCGTCCGGGCACCGTCTGCTCCCGCTTCATTCCGTCTCCATCCCAAGAAATTCTGCCACCTTCCGCTCTGCGCGCGCATCGCCGATTTTCCCGATAATGCTTCCGATTCTCGCGCCGGCCATCAGGTCCACGGCCTTCTCTTCGGAAATGCCGCGGGAGGCGAGGTAGAACAGCATCTCCTCGTCCAGCTGTCCGATCGAGGCGCCGTGGCTTCCCTTGACATCTTCCTCTGCGCACAGGATCAGGGGGATTGTTTTGTTGACTATGTTTTGGCCAAGGAGAAGGACTTCTTCTGTCTCCGCGCCGACCGCGCCGGACGAGCCGGTCTTAAAGTCGATGGTTCCCCGGAATGTCTTCTCCGCGCTGTCCCTCAGAACGCCGTTTACCGTCATTTTGCTGTCGGTGTTCTGCCCGCGGTGGACGGCGTTGTAGTTAAAGTCCAGTTTTCCGGTGCCGGCCCCCAGGTATCCGACATAAGTTTCGCTCCTGCTGCCGGCGCCTCTGAGATTGATCTCGCTTGCGGCATAGGTGTTCACGCAGGCGGCGCCTACGCCGGCACCGCTGAGGTGCTTTTGGTCGCCGTCAAGGGCGCCGGCTAAGAGCCCCGCGCCTCCGACAAAGAGTTGCACGATCTCGACCCGGGCATTGTCCCCGACCTCCGCGCCGATGTCACTGATGACTTCTGTGCGCTCTCCCGTCATCTGCAGCTGTACCAGCCTGACGAGCGAGCCGCGGCCCGCCCTGATTCCGGTTCGGACGGCCAGAAGCCGTGATTCCGGCTTCCCTTTGGGATCCGTAAAGTCCATGATCACGGACAGCTCCTGTCCTTCCTGCGCCTCAATTTGCACCGGAAGGACGAAGGCCTGAATCGGCTTCTCCGCTTCTGCCGCCTCAGGCTTCTCGGGCTTCTCCGCCGCCGGCAATGCCGGGACCGTCGCAGCCGCCGCAGGTTCTATGTGCATCCGGACGATCTCTCCTTCTTCTGCGCCGGAGCGCAGCCGAACCGCTTCAATTCCTGTCTTCGCCACCCAGTCTGAAAAGGCCTCTCCCGCCCCTGTCCTAAGATCGGACAGATCCGGAGCCGGCTTGCAGGCCGGCTGCTCTGCGCCGAAGACGGCAGTGCCTCCCTGATCGGAGACAGACCCTTCTGCTCCCCCGGTCCTTTCAGCCCTTTCCATCCGGAG
>DLYC01000178.1:0-463 GCA_003447895.1 Lachnospiraceae bacterium
CCAGGGCCACCTGGTCGTTCCGGCTTCTGCCCGTGTGCAGTTTTTTGCCGGTGTCACCGATCCTGTCTATGAGATTGGCCTCCACAAAGCTGTGGATGTCCTCATATTCACCGGTGATCGCAAGTGTCCCGTCTTCCACTTCGGAGAGAATCTTTCGAAGCTCCGAGATGATCAGGCCGGCCTCCTGTTCCGTGATGATCCCCTGCTTTCCGAGCATTCCCGCATGCGCGATGCTTCCCTCAATATCTTCTCTGTACAGCCTCTTGTCGAAGCCGATGGAATCGTTAAATGCCTTGACCGCATCATTCGTCTCTTTGGTAAAACGTCCGCCCCAGAGCTGTGCCATAAACTCTCCTTCCTTAGATAATGTGACCTGAAAAACTTGTAAACACAATGAAAGCGCGGTGCCCAAATGGTCCCCGCGCTCTCCCGCTTGCAAAAGCTGGAAAAGGGACTCGAACCC
>DLYC01000178.1:515-1054 GCA_003447895.1 Lachnospiraceae bacterium
GACCTACTGATTACGAATCAGTTGCGCTACCGACTGCGCTATTCCAGCATGTGCCGCAAACTTGTGCGGCAATTAAGCGTCTTATGTATTATATAGACTTTGGCCATTTAATGCAAGCAGTTTTTTATTCCTCTTACAGTTTGTGGATAAAAAGCCCGCTCAGAAGTTTGGGCTCAAACCACGTGGACTTGGGCGGCATGAGTTCCCCCGCGTCCGCCACTTCAAACAGTTCCTCCATCGAGGTGGGATAGAGCGAGAAGGCAGCCATCTCAAGGCCGCTGTCCACACGCCTCATCAGTTCTCCCAGTCCCCGGATTCCTCCGATAAACGTAATTCTCGGGTCCTCCTTGGGATCCCGGATCTTGAGAAGGGGCCCCAGCACCCGGTCCTGAAGAACGGATACGTCCAGCCTCTTTACCGGGTCCGCCTCTGTTGCCGGATCCCTGCGCACAAGCCTGTACCAGTTTCCGTCGCACAGATACAGTCCGAACTCGCCTTTACGGCGCGGCCTGACAGGCTCTTTGCCCTCACAGGTGACC
>DLYC01000178.1:1168-5304 GCA_003447895.1 Lachnospiraceae bacterium
GCCCGGTTGTAGTCCATGACCATCAGCTGGTCCTGCGGAAAGAGGACCGACAGGAAATAGTTGAACTCTTCATTCCCCGTATAGCCGGGATTCTGTTCCCTGCGCTTTAATCCCACCTTTACGGCAGAGGCGCACCTGTGGTGTCCATCGGCGATATAGATGCGGTCCGTGGCCCCAAAAGCGCTGTGGATCGTCTCTACCGACTCGTCATCGCTGATGACCCAGACGCGGTTTCGGATTCCGCCTTCCGAGAGGAAGTCACAGGACGCGGGCATCTGTTTCTTTCTGTTCATCAGATCGTCGAGCACCGGAATGTTCCGGTAGCACAAAAAGATGGGGCCCGTCTGCGCATTGCAGGTATCCACGTGGCGGATCCTGTCCATCTCCTTGTCAACACGGGTGTTCTCGTGCTTTTTGATAACGCCGCTCAGGTAGTCGTCTATTGAGGCACAGGCGACGATCCCCGTCTGGGCGCGCCCGTCCATGGTCTGCTCATACAGGTAATAGCAGGGGCGCGGGTCCTGGACGAATCGTCCGCTCGCGAATGCTTCCTCCAGCATTTGCCCTGCCTTTTGATATACACAGTCTTCATAGGTGCCGACGCTGTCCGGAAACTGGGTTTCCGCCCTGTCGATCGCAAGAAAAGAAAGCGGGTTATCCTTTACAACCCGCTTTGCCTCTTCTCTGCTGAAAACATCGTATGGCAATGCCGCTATTTTGTCTTCGAGGCCCGCTGCCGGCCTGAACGCTGCAAAAGCCCTGATTTCTGCCATAGAGTAAAACTCCTTAGTGATTATTTGATGATTCTGACCCGGAACACATCCTTTACAGCTTCCAGCTTCTTTACAATTTCCTTATCCGCAGGGCTGTCAAAATCGATCAGTGTGTAGGCCACTTCCTTCAGTGATTTGTTTGCCATGCCGGCAATGTTGACATCCGAAGCGCCGAGGATCTGCGTGAACTGAGTGATCATGCTGGGCTGGTTCCTGTGGAAAATTCCGATTCGTCCGCCCGCTGTGCAGACGCCCAGGTCGCAGTTGGGATAATTGACACTGTTTTTGATATTGCCGTTTTCCAGGTAATTTCTGAGTTCATCCACTGCCATTCTCGCGCAGTTGATCTCCGCCTCTTCTGTAGAGGCGCCCAGATGAGGGGTCGTAATGCAGCCCTTCTTTCCCGCCACTGTGGCATTGGGAAAATCAGAGACATAGCTGCGCACGCGTCCCGCCTCGATCGCGGAGACGACGGCCTCCTCATCGACCAGCTGGTCTCTTGCCATGTTGATCAGGATGACGCCCTTCTTCATCTTGGAGACCGCTTCTTTGTCGATCATTTTTCTGGTGGAGTCCAGAAGCGGAACATGGATCGTGATAAAGTCGCAGTTCTTGTAGATATCTTCGACATTCAGGACATGGGTGATCTTACGGCTGAGATGCCAGGCTGAATCGACCGAGACATAGGGATCATAGCCGTAGACGTCCATCCCGAGGTTTACTGCCGCGTTTGCGACGATGACGCCGATGGCGCCAAGGCCGATAATGCCCAGTTTCTTGCCCTGAAGCTCAGTGCCTGCAAATTTCTTCTTCTCTTTCTCTGCAATCTTCGCAATATTTTCATTCCCGCTGTTGGCCCTGACCCAGTCCACGCCGCCGACGATGTCTCTCGCCGCGAGAAGCATTCCCGCGAAGACGAGTTCCTTGACGCCGTTCGCGTTGGCACCGGGAGTGTTAAAGACAACAATGCCCTTCTCCGCGCATTTCTGAAGCGGAATATTGTTGACGCCGGCGCCTGCTCTTGCGATCGCGTAGACGGAGTCGGAAAACTCCATGTCATGCATAGAGGCGCTCCTTACCAGAATACCGTTTGCCTCTGCAGGGTCGCTGACCTGTTCGTATCTGTTGGTAAAATTCTTGAGGCCGATAGGGGATATATTGTTCAGGCATGCAAATTTATAGGTCATGATTATTTCTCCGTGTGCTCTTCTTCAAATTTTTTCATAAATGCCACAAGGGCTTCGACGCCTTCATAAGGCATCGCATTGTAGATGCTGGCGCGCATTCCGCCCACCGAGCGGTGTCCCTTGAGACTGACGAGGCCGTTTGCTTCCGCCTCCTTGATGAACTGCGCCTCGAGCTCCTTGTCGCCGATCACGAAAGGAACGTTCATGATCGAACGGTCTTTTTTGACGACCGTGCCCTTAAAGAGCTTGCTGTTGTCAAGGTAATCATAGAGAAGAGCCGCCTTTTTCTCGTTGCGCTCCTTCATAACTTCCAGGCCGCCCATCGCCTTGATCCACTTGAACACCTTGCCGCAGATATAGATTCCGTAAGCCGGCGGTGTATTGTAGAGAGAATCGGCATCCGCCTGGGTCTTCCACTTGAGCATTGTGGGTGTGCAGGGAAGGACGTCATCGGTGATGAGGTCTTCCCGGATGATCATGATCACCACGCCGGCCGGTCCTACATTTTTCTGGACGCCGCCGTAGAGTACGCCGTATTTGGTCACATCCACCGGCTCAGACAAGAAGCAGGAGGAGATATCGGATACAAGGATATGTCCCTTTGTATTGGGGAGCTCCCAGAATTTGGTCCCGTAAATGGTGTTGTTCTCACAGATGTAGACATAGTCCGCATCCTCGGGAATATCGAGATCCGAGCAGTCCGGGATGTAGCTGAAAGTCTTGTCCGCGGAAGAAGCGACCGCTACCGCGTCCGTATATCTCTTCGCCTCTGCGTAGGCTTTCTTGGCCCACTGCCCTGTGATGATATAAGCGGCCTTACCGTTTCTGGTAAGGTTCATGGGAACAGCGGAGAACTGCTGGTGAGCGCCTCCCTGCAGGAACAGCACCTTGTAATTGTCCGGAATGTTCATGATCTCACGAAGATCCGCTTCCGCCTCTTTGATAATGCCGTCGAACACTTTTCCTCTGTGGCTCATTTCCATGACGGACATACCGGATCCGCGGTAATCGAGCATTTCTTCCTGTGCTTCCTTGAGGACTTCGATCGGCAGCACTGCGGGGCCGGCCGAGAAGTTATAAACTCTTGCCATGTATTTTTCTCCTCCTTTAATGGATATGGGTTACGGTGTCAGTTTCCGCTCTGCGCGGCAAGATCGGACTCGTCAAACGCTTTCTCGATCGGCGCGCCAGGGGATACCATGGGGAATACCTTGTCATCTTCTCCGATCACGACATCGATGACTGTGGGAACGCCTGCGGACAGCGCTTTTTTGAGAGCGCCCTCTACTTCTTCCGGCTCTGTCACGCGGATCGCCAGGCACCCCAGGCCTTCCGCGACCTTACAGTAATCCACCTTGTCTTCGATCACGGTCGCGCTGTACCTCTCCCCGTAATAGAGAGTCTGCCACTGTCTTACCATTCCGAGCACTCTGTTGTCAATGATAATCTCAATGATCGGGATATTGTAGCGGCTTGCCGTCGCGAGCTCATTCATATTCATGCGGAAGCATCCGTCGCCGCCGATATTGATGACCTGCCTCTTCGGGAATGCCACCTTCGCGCCGATCGCTGCGCCAAGTCCGTATCCCATTGTGCCAAGTCCTCCGGACGTCAGGAGTGTGCGGGGCTGTGAGAAGGTGTAATACTGCGCCGCCCACATCTGGTGCTGTCCGACGTCGGTGACAATGATCGCGTCCCCCTTGGTGAGTTTGTCGAGCTTCTCGATCACCATGGGACAGGTGAGCTTGGATTTGTCGTAGAAAAGGGGATATCTGAGTTTCATCTCCTGAATCTGCTTCATCCACTCACTGTGCTCCTGCTTCTCAAGCTTGGCATTGAGGTCATGGAGAACATCTTTGAGACTTCCGATCACGGAATAGTCGACCTTGATATTCTTGTTGATCTCGGCGGGATCGATATCGATATGGATGATCTTCGCTCCCGTCGCGAATTTATTGGGATTTCCGATCACGCGGTCCGTAAAGCGCGCGCCCATCGCGATCAGAAGGTCGCACTTACTGACGCCGAGGTTTGACGTCTTGGTCCCGTGCATTCCGATCATGCCGGTGTAGTGCGGATCATGTCCGTCAAAAGCGCCCTTTCCCATGAGGGTATCGCACACAGGCGCGTCGATCAGCTCTACAAATTTCCGGAGCTCCGCAGAAGCGCCCGAGAT
>DLYC01000190.1:0-271 GCA_003447895.1 Lachnospiraceae bacterium
TTGCTCGCCGCTGCTGTATTGCCTGACTGCAGTTGCTCGCTACTGCTGTATCGCCTGACGTTGTATTGCCTGTCGTTGTATTGTCTGGCGTTGCAACGTCTGTCGTAGTATATCTGTCGTAGTAAGAATATAGCACTATTCCGTTTATTTGTAAAGAATCATTCCTGTTTCCTGTGGGATAAGCTGCTGCGAGGAGAAATTTCTGAAGGATGCTTTCCGGGTTGGGCACAGGCGGCCATTTCTACTGCCTGTGCCCAACCATCTCTGGAGA
>DLYC01000190.1:325-8979 GCA_003447895.1 Lachnospiraceae bacterium
CGGAAGCTTCTGCAGGGTTCTTTTCGGGTTGGGCTGTGGACGGACTTTCTCTCTTGTTGTTACCCATGATCGGACGGCAAGAGCACCTGCTGATAGGGGACAACACTCGTAAAGCCCTCCATACAGCCCAACGCGGTGGAAATTCCACTCAGATTTCAAGAAAATCTACGGATCTGAGGGTATCTGGCGACTGTCTATGGGGGATTTTCCATAGGAATTGCCGCCCACAGCCCAACCACCTCAGAAGCACCCCGCTGCACACAGAAATTTCTGCCGGATTCTTTTCAAGTTGGGCCTGCGCCACCCACCCCAAAACCATCTACAGAATCAACGTCAACACCCACCAATTATTACAGATAACAACACAAATCCAGCCCCGGCCTGTTCATCAGAACAGGCCGGGGCTGGATTTCTACCGGTTTATATGAATTTTCGGAGTCAGGCACCATAACCCTCATCTTCCCACCAGCTTGACCGTCGTGTAGGTCACGCCTATTGCCGGTAGAATTTTATCGATCAGGTCTTTGGTCGCAAAGCGGATCGAGCTCGTGTTCATGCACGGATGACAGCCAAACTGATCTTCCTTCAGCACATCTTCATCGATCAGAAGGCGCACCTTTCGGTCGTGATCATTCATAAGACCAAGCACAGACACGCTTCCCGGCTGAATGTCCAGATACTTCTCCATATATTCCGGATCCGCGAACGACAATCTGCTGATTCCGAGCTGCCCGGAGAGCTCTTTTGTCTTAAAGGTTTTTCCCCGGGCATCACAAGCAGGTAGAAGTTTGTCTTCTGCCTGTTGCAGAGGAAAAGATTCTTGCAGATCCGGACCTCCAGAACCGCATCAACCTTCTCGCAGACTTCCATCGACGTCGCCGGCTCATCCGGGTGGTCTGTCCTCAGAAAGTCAACGCCGGCTTCCTCCAGCAGCTTGTAGGCGCGGATCTCTCTGTCCTGCCGCCCCTCAGTGTTCACAGGTGCTCCGTGTAATAATTCCATTGTGTCTCCCTTTTTTTAGTGCCTGGCACCACAAATTCAATCACCACTCAAACTTCAGTTGCTCGTACGGACGCTCTGCCTGAAGCGGCGGCATCCCCTTAGTCAGAAACTCTCCCGCTTCAGCGGTATCTCCCACCCAGGGCCCCACTTCTTCCTTGGACAGAATCAGCGGCATACGGTCATGGACCGGCATCATCGACTCGTTTGCCTCCCGGGTCAGGATCACAAACCTCTTTTCGGATCCGTAAGGCCTGTAAATCCCGGCCAGATACAGGATTGGCCGATCCGGCAGCGTAAAGATCACTTTTTCTTTCTTCTTGTCCCACTCGTAGAAACCTGCCGCAGGCAGAACGCACCGCCTTTGGAGAAAACTGTCTGCAAAAGTCTGCCGCTCCCGAACGCTCTCTGCCCGCGCATTGATCAGGAGCTTTCCCTTTTCAAATCCCGGAAAGCCCCACTGCAGAATTTCAGCCGCCAGCGATGAATGGCTCTGTTTCCCTGCCCCGGCTTCGATCGATGTGTTCGCAGTGACCGCCAGGGCCTTCATCGCCGGTGCGTAATCTCCGGGGCGAATTCTTCCCACTTCGCCGGCGATCTCCGGAAAATCATTTTCAAAGGCTTCCTCCGCCTCATCATTCCAAAAATAACGGCCGCACATGCCATTACCCCCTTTAATGGTGCCAGGCACCGTAAACTCCAATCTTTATAAAGTTTATAAAAATTTAACGGTGCCTGGCACCATAAACTCAAAGCCCCATCTTGCTCATGATCTGCTCCGGCGTAACCCCGGGATGCGTCACATACAGCCGCACAATTTCTTCGGCAAGTTCAGCGCTCAGTTTCCTTCGCGCTGCGATATCAGAAACCGTCCAGCCCCTCTCCAGGTCCCGCCCGATCTGTGCGATCGTGTCCGCACTCACCTGTTCTCTGCGCACCGTCACGTTCTCCCTCGCAGATTGCCTCGCCGAACCAGGAATATCAATCCGCGTGACCGTGATTCCGCCGTCCACATTGCCGTACACATCTGCCTCCGCCTGACTCTCATCCGCGCTCTGTCCGGTTTCTTTCACAGTCAGCACCGCCATCGTGATCGCCTGCCCGAACCGCCGCGGTCCGCAGCTTCCGGGATTCAGATACAAAGTACCGTCCCTGTAATCCTGCGCATACCTGTGACTGTGCCCATAGATCACAACATCCGCATCGACGCCCTTCGGAATATCCTTCTTCTTATGGGTGACCCAGAACCGGCGCCCGTACAGCTCAAATTCCAGAACATAAGGAATTTCTTCCGCCCAGTCGCGGTCATTGTTGCCTCGAACCGCAAAGAGCCTGCCGTTCTCCTTAAGCTTTGCAAAAGTCTCCGGGCCGCTGATATCACCGCCATGAATGACCGCTTCACAAGTCTTAAGAATCTCGGCCACCTCCGGCCTTAGCAAATTGTGCGTGTCCGAAATCACTGCGATTCGGTGCACCCCGAATGCTCCGTTCTTGCTTTCCGCCATAGCTGCCCCCGCAAAAATTTATAAGTTTTTAATGGTGCCTGGCACCATAAAGATTCTATAAACTGAAGTTTACGAAAATTTAATGGTGCCTGGCACCATAAACTCAGTCCTTCGCCATTTCCTTCAGCGTATCCCCGGTCACACGGTACACCGTCCACTCATCCATGGCCACCGCCCCGAGAGATTTATAGAAGTCAATACTCGGCTGATTCCAATCCAGGCACGCCCACTCCAGCCGCCCGCAGCCCCGCACAACCGCGATCTTCGCAAGCTTCTTAAGAAGTGCTTTTCCATACCCCTTGCCGCGGTAGGAAGGCCGCACATACAGATCCTCCAGATAGATGCCGGCGCGCCCCAGAAAAGTGGAGAAGTTATGAAAGAACAGCGCAAATCCCACTTCTTCCTCCCCATCGAGCACAAAAATTACCTCCGCCTTTTTCCTCTCAAACAGCCACTCGCGAAGAAGATCCTCTGTGGCAACCACTTCGTCAGACATATTCTCATATTTGGCCAGGGACCGAATAAACTTCAGGATCAGGCGGCAGTCGCCCTCATCTGCAAAACGAAACCTATACTCCATACTAAAACCTCCTCCGGTGCCTATTTAATGGTGCCTGCACCATAAACTCAAACTTTATAAAGTTTACAGAAATTTAATGGTGCCTGGCACCATAAACAAACCATAAACAACCTAAAACTACGGCTTCACCTTCACCGCAACCGCCTTGCTCCACCCGGAGAAATATGACACCTTACCAATTTTTTTGTAAGTTCTGACTCTGACATAGTAGTACTTTCCGCCCGCAAGGCCGCTGACCTCCGCAAGCGTCTGGCTCGCCCCCTTGACCGTCTTCGTCTTGACGCCCTTCTTGAACGTCTTGTCCTGAGAATAGCTGACCTGGTACCCCGTCGTCTGCACAGTCTGCTTTCTCCATCTGACCCTGAAGCTCTTCCTGCCTGCCGCAATCTTCGAGACCGCCGTCCCCTTCGGAACAATCTTATAAGTAACCGTCTTTACTCCCGAATAATTGCCCTGAAGCTCGACAGTGACCTTGTAGGCGCCCACATTTTTAAGGCCCTTCGAATATGTGACCTTATAATTTCTTGCAGCGATGACCTTCGTGCCCTCTTTGACGACAACCGTCGGCTTTTGGGCCTTGCCGTTATAAGTGAACGCCGTCTTTGACAGAATCACATTCGGCAGAAACACTCGCTTCACCACAGTCACCTTACAGGAAATCATCTTTCCGTCCGCGCACCTGGCCGTGATCGTCGATGTACCGAGCCCAAGCCCCTTCACAACGCCGTTTTTGACAGAAGCGACCTTGGGATTGCTGCTCTTCCACGTTGCCGCCGGCGCATCCGGCCCGTAATAAAGCTTTAGCGTAAAGGAGTCCCCGAACCGAATATTCTTTGACGTATTACTGATATAAAGTTTGTTGATCGACCTGAAAGGCCGCCCGGTCGCATTGGTGTAGTCTCTGGTTTTTGACCCGGTGTATCCGTAAAAGACCGGATTCGAAAGCGTAGTCATGCCGATGATTTCCTCATCAATAACGCACTTCGGGTTCAAAACATAGACCTCTGCAAGTTGATCACACTTATAAAAAGCGCCAAACCCGATTGACTGTACTGACTTGGCAAATACCACTTTCTTCACAGCGCTTTCTGAAAAAGTATAATTTTCAATCTTTTTCACTCCCTCAGAAAACCGGATCGTGCTGTATTTTGTATGCGAGAGAGAACCCTCAAGAACTGTCACAACACTTCCGGGAACCACGAGTTCACCGGTCTTTGTCATGGGGGCTTTGACAAGCTGTTTGCCATCTTTACTCAGGAGCAGCCCTCCGGACATTGTATGATATGGATTGTCGCTTCCTACGGTAAACTCACATCTGATCTCATTCGCATTGAATTCAGCGTTGCACAAATTGATCTTTTTGATGTATTTATTTCGGCCGATTTCTGAACCGTCTCCAATACCTCCAGCCTCTTTCCACAGGGTGTACGATGTGTCCTTTTTCTGCAGGGGATAGAGGAATAATCCCCAACACTCTCCATTATCTGTGAGCGAATCATCTACCCCCGCCTGCATCGTATACCATTGGCTGAAGTAATACAGAACATCATCCACGACCTTCAGTTTTTCATTTCCTTCCGCGACCGTAATGTGCTCAAGATTCGCACAATCATATGCGAAATACCATGAAAGCATTGTCGTGGTAGACGGAATATGAAGCGTCGTGATCCCGAGATTGGACAGCGCGTTCTGCCCAATAAGTTCAAGCCCTTCCGGAAGCACAAGATCTGTTATGCTTTGGCATCCATCCAGAGCGCTCTCGTTGATTTCCCTCAGCGAGCCCGGGAGATTGATCCGGCTCAGCGCGGTACATTTTTCGAAGCTTCTTCTGCCAAGAACCCGCAATGACGAATCGTCCGCAAACTCCACGCTGGTAAGCTTCTTGCATCCGTAAAAAGCACCGTCGAAATTCTCCTCGCAGTCCGCGATCACCTCCACAGTCCGCGGGATCTTAATGCTCTTAAGACTCTTGCACTTGTCAAAAGCCATGCTCCCGATTTCTATGACCGGATAATTATCTACGCTTTCCGGAAGCACGACATTTACCGGCGCGCCCGTATAGCCGATCACGGTGGCCCGCCCCTGCTCGATTCTGTATTTTATCCCGTTTACTGTTTTTTCATATGCTTCGGGATACCCAATCGTATCCTTGTAGTTGCCGAATGCCAGCTGAAGTTCGGAGTCGTCATAAAGGCTCAGTGTCAGATCATCATAAGAATATGAGATCGTCCCTCTGTCCAATGTCAAAATATACCCGGCTGAAACACTCCCACTGTATTCATCGAGAACGCCCACCAGGAAGAGCTTGTCCGGCGCCCCGATATTGTATCCGTCACAGTTTGTCAGGTCGACCAGATAATTTAACCCGTTCTCCATCCTAACAATATTCCACATGTGCGGACCCGCGTCGGATTCGGATTCCATGTTTCCGCTGACAGAAATGCACGAGATATCCCCGTCAAAAGCCGTCTTGTCGCAAAGATACTGAAAAGCTTTCGCGTACCCCTCGCACACGACATTCGTCGAAGGGTCCCCGTCAAAAACCCATATCAGCTGCCAGGGATCCCCGTAATCCGCATTCCCGTCCGCCGCTTCCTGATTGTAAGAGACAAAATCACAGATCTTACTGAAGTAACCGCGAAGCTTCTGATAATCCGACTCGCCGCTGAACTCTTCAATGATGGCCTCCGCATTCTGCACGGCATCCCTGACCGAACGGCCAATCGTAAGATCGACCGCATATTCTCCCGCTGCGTAATCCGAAGCAACCGGGAAGCAGATCGTGACCGCCCCGGAAGCGCCGATCCGGTTGATGCCGTTCTCGTCATATTCCGCAGTCAGGTCAAATCCTCCCCACGAAATCGGCTGCGTCTTATCATACCAGTACATCTGATACGGGAAATCTGCCATGAGAGATCCCACAATAAGGTTAAGATCATACCCTGACCTTTCACGTGCGGCTTCAAAAGCCTCATCCGATAAAGTAGCTTCTCCATTCTCGTCTACAGTTCCGAGAGACGTAACGCCCAGCTCCTCCGCTGTCCACGACAGCTGCACAGAGTCCGACTCCAAAGACTCCACAGTGATCTCAAATTCTGTCGACTCCCTCTCGCCGTCAGCGATTGAATTCACGTACGATGCGAGCAGAGAATACATAGCGCAATTTAGCCCGTCCAGCCTCCTTGCCGCACGTCTTGCGGCTTTCAGCTTCACCGGCTTCTTCGAAATGCCAAAAGCCTGCTCCACATACGCGGCAAACAACTCATCCGCGCTGTGCCCGTCCCCCTCGATATTCAGGGCATTACTGTCCTCCCCCTCAATCGTGATTGTTCCGTTCACGTGTGCGGCTGCGTTTTCTTCCTCACCTGTTGAGCCGGTCGCAGCATCCGTACTGCCGGCGGTCTCAGCGACTTCCACGTCAGCGTCTACTTCCTCGACCGGTTCGACGGCGGTATCTGCGGCTTCCGTACTGCCGGCGGTGGCATCGACGTCGTCCACGACTGCATCAGTTTCTGTGCTGCCGGTTGTTTCAGCGTCGGCCACTTCGTCTACTTCAATCAAGGTCGATTCTGTGTCGCCTGCCTCGGATATGCCCTCTTCGGTTTCCGGCTCGTTTTTTTCCTCCGTATTCGTATCAGCCTCGCCCGCCTCCCGGGCAGACTCCTCCGCGCTGCTCTCCACAGCGTACACCTGCGCCGGTGCACCAGCCGGAACAGAAGCAACCGCAACCATCGCTGCCATAACCAAAACCCATATGCGATTGTTTGTAAGCATTTCTCCTCCTTCACTTTATGGTGCCAGGCACCATAAACTTCCGCTTTATAAAGTTTATAAAAATTTTATGGTGCCTGGCACCATAAACTGTACCCGACACCATAAACTCATCATCGAATTACGCCGCCTCATCCAGCTCCGCTTCTTCCATATCTTCAGCACCATCCGCGCCGTTCCTCGGCAAAGCGATCGGACTCGCCGACACCTCATCGGACCGCTACAGCTCTTGCGCCCAAGCGCGCTTTCCGCATCCCTTGCGCCCGAGCGCTCTTCCCGCTTTCCAGGCAGCAAGCCCTCGCCGCAGGCCGCTTCACACTCAGAAGACGCCCAGCCTGAAATGATTAGGCACCCCTCGTAATAACTCTCGCAAAATCTCCAACAAATCCCGTCTCCGCGTTCAGATTAGGTGCTGAGACCAGCTTTTCACAAATCATTCCCACGCACTTATAGCAAAATTATTACGTTTAGGCACCAGCCAAAATATTGCCTTCCCTATCTCTAATCTCCCCGGTCTATTCATCGCTTTCTTCCGGATTTGCGGGAACTTTGAGCAAGTTTTCTTTTTCAGTACCCAAACCACGCTTTCCCTGCGGGAACAGAATCGAAAAAAGCTTCTGCCATACCTAATCCGCCGGTTCGCCTCTGACCATCTCACTTTCTCTTAGGAATTCTGGGTCAAAAACGCCACGCTATACCTAACCCGCCGGCTCCGCAACCACTACTGAGCCGCCGCCACAAGCCCGCCGGCTCCGCAACCGCTACTGAGCCGCCACGCCGCAACAGCCGCCCCACCGCCACGCGGTGGCGCCAGGCCCCAACACTCAGAACCTTCTCACCACTTCCTTCACAAGCTTCTGCAGCTGCTTGCCCGCGCGGTTCGCGACCTTCTGGATCTCCTCGTGCGAAGTCTCGAAGGTTGTGTTCACGATCGCCATATCCGTGATGCAGGTGATTCCCAGGATCCGCATGCCCATGTGGCGGAGCGCAATGCCCTCGCAGCCGGTGCTCATGCCGACCGCATCCGCGCCGAACAGCGCATACATCCTGACTTCGTTGGGCGTCTCATAGGCAGGGCCCGTGATCTGCAGATAAACGCCGTCGGCCAGCTCGATTCCCAGATCGTCCGCCGCCGAATGAAGAAGCGCCTGCAGCTCTTTGTCAAAAACCGCACTGACGTCAGGGAATCTCACCCCGAGCTTACTGTCGTTGGCTCCGACCAGAGGCGAAGGAACAAACGCCGTGTTCACGTCGTTGATGCACATCAGCGTCCCGGGATGGAAGTCCGGATTGAGTCCTCCCGCCGCGTTGGTCAGGATGATCGCCTCCACGCCCATGAGCGCCATCACGCGCACCGGCAAGACGACCTTCTGCATGGGATACCCCTCATAATAATGCACGCGGCCGTTCATCAGCACCACCGGCACCCCATCAAGGTAGCCGAAAATATACTCCCCCTTGTGGCCCTCCACTGTCGACCGCGGAAATCCCTCGAGCTCTGAATACGGAATTCTGGTCACCACCTCAATGTCGTCGGCAAGGCCGCCCAGTCCCGATCCCAGGACGATCCCGATCTTCGGTGCAAAATCTGTCCTCTCTCGGACTGCTTTCAGCGCCAGTTCATAATCTGCCATCTTGTTGGTACTCATGCTACCCCTTTCTGGATTCTTGTAAAAACCTTCCCGATGCAACTTCTCCCGATGCGGTGCATCCCCATGCAGCGCCTCCTCCCGGAATTCTCTGTCTCCGCCCGGAATTATCCGTCTCCGCCCGGAATCACTCCTCCTCCCGGAATTCTC
>DLYC01000190.1:9107-11183 GCA_003447895.1 Lachnospiraceae bacterium
CCGGCCTCTTCCATCGCAGCCGCCAGATACGGCTCCTGCCACTCGCGGCCGGCCTTCTCCGCCTTTTTGATCTCCTCCCACGCGGCGTCCTTCGCCGCCTCGGAGGCAAACTCAGACTCTCCGAAGACGTGCGGGTGCCGCCTCACCATCTTGTCAGCCGCCGTCCGCGCCACATCTTCGAGCGTGAACAGCCCTTCCTCCTCGGCAAGGCTCGCGTGGAACAGCACCTGGAAGAGCAGGTCTCCGAGCTCCTCCTGAAGATTCTCCGCATTCCCCGTTTCTGTCAAAATATTGATCCCGCAGATCACTTCCGCAGCCTCCTCAATGCACGGCGCCTTCAGAGTCTCATGCGTCTGCGCGCGGTCCCAGGGGCAGCCGTCTTTAGCGCGGAGCCTCTCTACTATTTCCCGGAGTCTGTCCAGTTCACTCATCGTTCACACCATGTCGAAGCGCTTCGCGCTGAGACCCGCGAGGCGAATCTCCAATTCGCCGATGCGATCCCGCAAGGTTTGCGGCGCTTCGACGCAAACCTTGTGAGTGAAAAATCAGCTCATCAGAGTGATTTTTCACTCTTCTCTCCATGCCGTTCGCAGGCATTTTTCCTCAGCTGATAAAGTTTGTCGCCTGCCATTCTTCTGTCTCGGGAAGTCCGAATTTCTCCTTGCCGAGGGCAATACTCTTCATAAGGAAGCTCATGTTGCGGGCGAGCACACGAACTGTCTGCATACCCTCGTGGTCCTGGGCCGCCTCGCCTTTCAGCCGGCCGTGCACGCTGTTCCAGTACTGGCTGGACGCCACGGGCATGCCGCTGATCGTAAAGTACTTGTTGAGCTCGTCAAAAGTTGCCGAACATCCGCCTCTTCTCGCCACTACCACGCTGGCGCCGACCTTCATCGTCTTGTCAAAAGCCGTGCTGTAGAACAGTCTGTCAAGACATGCGACGAGAGTCGCGTTGGCAGATGCGTAGTAGACGGGTGACGCGACGACCAGGCCGTCCGCCTCCTCAAACTTGGGCGCGATCTCATTGACGATGTCGTCAAATACACATTTTCCGTTCTCTGCGCACGCATTACATGCGATGCAGCCGCGAATTGCTTTGTTGCCGACGCGAATCACCTCGGCTTCGATTCCCTGCTCCTCAAAGATCCTGACCATCTCGTCCAATGCCATGCTCGTGTTGCCGCCGCTTCGCGGACTTCCGTTCAGAATAAGTACTTTCATTTCTGTTCCTCCCTCAAGTTGTGTTATATTTTCATTCATTGTGCCCGGACCACGCTCCCCGGTCACACATGCTCTCCGATCATCTTTTCCATCCAGATCATGCTGTACCAGCGGCCGAATTTATAGCCGCACTGGTGGAAGGTGCCGACTGTCCGGTAGCCCAGGTGCCCGTGAAACTGCGCGCTGTTGTAGTCCAGGTACTCGTCAGGTTCATCCGGATAGCCGATGCAGGCGTACAGATTCAGGATTCCCTGCTTTCGAAGGGCCTCCTCCAGCGCCTCGTACAGCCTTCTGCCCAGCCCGCCGCGCACAGCGCCGCGGTCCAGATAGATGGTCATCTCGCAGGACCGGTCGTAGGCCGCCCTGTCCTTGAAGACGCCTGCGTAGGCGTAGCCCTCGATCACGCCGTCTTTTTCGATGACCAGATAGGGATAGCGCTCTTTGGTCCTCGCGATCCGCCCCCTGAACTCCTCCAGAGCCGGCACGTCGTACTCGAAGGTGATCGCCGTCCGCTCCACGTAATAGGCGTAGATCTCGAGGAGCCGCGCCGCGTCGTCCACAGTGGCTTCCCGCACACGAACCGCGCCTTCCCGCATATGCACTGCGTCCTCGCGCTCACGAACCGCGCCTTCCCGCACATGTACTGCGTCCTCGCGCTCACGCGCCGCGCCTTCTCCGCTCGTCTCACTCACTTTCCGATCTTCTCCCATTCTGCCTCTTTAAACCCGACCAAAACATAGTCATCCCCCACAACAAGCGGCCTCTTGACCAGCATTCCGTCGGATGCAAGAAGCTTGTACTGCTCGTCGTCCGTCATTTCCGGGAGCTTTTTGGAAAGCCCCAGGTCTTTGTATA
>DLYC01000011.1 GCA_003447895.1 Lachnospiraceae bacterium
TCCATGCACATGCAGATCATGCAGAACGGCAAAGTAGCGCTGAACTTCTATACCATCGCGTTCATCCTGTGCTTCGGCATCGGCTACGGCGCCTATTACGCCACGGCGGATATGCCGATCCCCATGGTGGCGGACTGTGCGGACTACGAAACTTACCGCTCGGGGAAATTCATCCCCGGCATCATGGGAACGCTGTTCTCTCTGGTCGACAAGCTCGTCTCGAGCCTCTCGGCCACGGTCGTCGGCGTGGCGGTCACCATGATCGGACTGGATTCACTGCCGACCAAGACAACTCCCTACACGCCCGGCATGAATGTGGTTGTCATCATTCTGTTCTGCATCGTGCCCATGTGCGCGTGGGCCCTTACCCTGTGGGCTATGACAGGGTATGAGCTGGACGGAAAGCGTGTCAAAGAAATCCAGGAAGTCAACGGCAAGCGCCGCGAAGCGGTGGCGCAGGGCATGACGATCCGGGAGGCGATGGAAAAGTATCCGTCGAGATAAAATGTAATTATTCAGCAGCCCTGTTCGGGCGATCCTTTTCGAGAGAAGAGCGGTCGCCCGGGCAGGGCTTTTTTTGCGCATGTAGTGTTTGTACATGCTTTAGTAATGTATAATCGAAGAGGCGCACAGAAGATAAAGCTTAACAAAGCAGGAGAAATGATTATGTATGTGATCTTTGATATGGACGGCGTGCTGGTGGACTCGGAAGCCGCCTACCTGGCGGGGTATCTCCACGCCGCAAGGCTCTATGGTCTTCCGGAGAGCGACATGCGCGCCGCCGTAGGGCGCGCCGTGGGCGTGGTCGATGCGATGGAGCGGCAGATCATGACGGAGACCTTCGGGCACCTGCCGCAGTTTGACCTGGAGAAGACCTACCGCGCCTGCAGGGACTATTTTGCCGGTGTGGTCGAGAGCGGACAGATGGCCCTTAAGCCGGGGGCAAAGGAGATCCTGCGGCAGCTGAAAGCGAAGGGGATACCTGTCGGGCTCGCCTCGTCCTCGCCGCGCGCCATGATCGAAAAGGTTCTGGCCGGACATGATGTACTGCACTATTTTGATGCGGTCGTGAGCGGAGATATGGTGCGAAAAGGAAAGCCGGATCCGGAGATCTTTGTGCGCTGCGCGCAGGCACTGGGGATTTCGGCATCAAAATACAGCTCCGTCTACGTAATCGAGGACTCCCACAACGGAATCCGGGCGGCCTATGCGGCAGGAATGCAGCCTGTCATGGTGCCCGACCAGCTGCCTCCGACAGAGGAGATGCGGCAGAAGGCCGTGGCGATCCTGCCCTCCCTTTGCGAGCTGGAAAAATTTTTACACACGGCGTGGACTGTCTGACAGCCTTTCGTATATGAATACAGATGACAACAAAGCGGCGCTTCAATCGACCGCCGGATACAGAAAGAGCCCGGAAAAAGGGCAGATATATTTGTCATCAGTGTTTCAGCAAAACTGACAAAGGTATATAATAGAATCAGTCAGTAGTTTTTAAACATTTCAACACCAAACGAATTAAGGAGAACTACCATGGAAGAAATGAACAAGGAAATGGAACTGGAGATGATCCCTCTTACAGACGAAGAAATCGCTGAGATCGACGGCGGCGTAGCCGAAGCAGGCGGCTGGAGAGCATGCAGATGCGCAGTAAAGAAGAACTATCTTGCACTTCGCAATCACCCCAGCTACAAATATGAGAACGAGATCGCCCGTATCTCCAGAGGCACTGTTTTCAGCGTAAAACCCAGCAAGAGAAGCGGCAATTATATCTGGGCTTCCTACGGCGGAAAGCAGGGCTGGGTTGACAGCAGATTCATTCAGTACTGCTGATCTTACCAAACTGAATAGAGCGAAGAGCCCCCTTTCGGCAGTTGCCGAAAGGGGGATTTTTGTCTATAATCGTTTGGGGCGCGGGACCTGTTCTGTCGGGGAATTTCTTGTTTTTCTTCCTGCTGCAGGAAAATGTCCGCCTTACAAAGGAAAGAAGCATGATCGCAAACTATCACACACATACGTACAGATGCCGCCACGCCGACGGGACAGAGAGGGAATACGTGGAGAAAGCCATTGAAGGGGGCCTCAAGATCCTCGGGTTTTCGGACCACACGCCGCAGGTCTACCCGAACGGCTATCAGTGTCCGGTCAAAATGGAGCCCCGCGAGCTGGAGGGCTACGTGGACACGATCCTCGACCTGAAGAGGGAATATAAGGATGACATAGAGATTCACCTGGGGCTTGAAGTGGAATATCTCTACACGCTGTGGGAGCCGCTCCTTCGGCTTTTGGAGCCCTATCCGATCGAATATATGATCCTGGGACAGCATTATCTGGGAAACGGAATCGATGTGCCGTTCTGCGGCGCGCCCACTTACGACAATGAGTCGCTCCAGGCCTACTGCAGGCAGACGCGGGAAGCCCTGGAGACAGGAAAGTTTTTGTACTTCGCACACCCGGACGTAATGTGGTTTCTGGGCTCGGACGACGTGTACACAGAGGAGATGACCGCACTGTGCAGATACTGCCGCGAAGCGGACATCCCGCTTGAGATCAACCTGCTGGGCGTCAGAGAAGACAGAAATTATCCCCGTAAACTCTTCTGGGACATTGCGGCCAGGGAGGGAAACAGCGTGATCTACGGCTCTGATGCTCATCACGCGGACCACGTGTACTCGCCGGAAGTGATCGCAAAGGCGGACCGCTTTGTCGAGCGGTGCGGAATCCCGAGAGAGAGAATCCTCGATGTGATGGAAATATAAGAAAAGAGGCCGCCGGCCGGAGCAACAAATCGCTCCGGCCGGCGGTCTTTCTTACGCATCTGATCTTGCATACGCGTTCTTCATATGATTGGAGGCAGTATGGAGAACCTTGCCGAGGACATCGGAAGTCTCTCTCTGCAGCATCTGCGAGAGCGCCTCATTGGCAGAGTCAATGACGGACTGGGGGTCAGACCTGACCCCGGTGACTTCCGCCGCAAGGCGGTCCGCCTCGTTCAGGATCCGGTGCGCCTGGGACATCACCTTGATCTGGTAGCGCTCGATGTGGATCTTGCAGGCCGCAGAATGCGCGTCCGCCAGCGCGCCGATCAGCCGGCAGTTCCAGTAGAAGCTGCCTGTGTCGACCGCCTCATTCGTTGTGGACAGATAAGCAGGCACTTTGGCCGTGTTCGTGTAGAACGGCACAAACGTGTTGAACACATTGGAGCCAAAAGTCAGCCACTCCACAGCTCTGACCGCCTCAGGCACATAGGGCCTCAGCTGTAAAAGCGCGAGAAAATCCGTCCTGTTGACGCCGATCGACCGGTAAGCGCCCTTCATGGAGAGGTCTCCGCTTTCCCGATAGGGATCGTAAGGTGTCCCCTGGAAATGGCTGGAGAGAATATACTTGACATCCTCGACCGTGATCCTGCGCTCCGGCTTCAGGCTCCACGGAAGGTCATTGTCGCAGGGCCCGTACTCGGCATCCGGTCCGTCCCACTTCGCTGTTCTCGGGTTGAAATAGCGAAGCATATACCATGCCCTCGGCGTGTTATACACGTGGTCCGCATCCGACTGCGTTCCGAAAGCGAGCCTGGGGTTGAATGCGCCGTCCATATTCAGATCCAGATGATTCTCGGAAATAAACTCTCTCAGATCCGCGCTGCAAAGGTGATTCACACCCTCCCCAAATGCGTCGTCCAGGTCAAAGCTGTCAATACCCGACTCGTTGGGCATCACGACGTACTGATCGTCGGGCACCCTCTTGGCGATCCAGTGGTGTCCGCCCAGCGTCTCCATCCACCAGATCTCATTGACATCCGAAAAAGCAATGCCGTTCATCTCGTAAGTTCCGTACTTCTCCAAAAGACTTGCGGTGCGAAGGACTCCCTCGCGGGCACTGTGAATGTAAGGAAGGACGAGGGTCACAAGATCTTCTTCGCCAATGCCGCCGGGCTGGGCAGATTCTGAATTTGTATCGGCGCCGTCGGCGGAACCGGTGTCCATGCAGTCGCTGTGGTCGACGGATTCGGTGTTCATGCTGTTGCTGTGGTCGACGGCAGGCTTGTACACGACCAACGGGTCTGCGCCGAGCACCCTCTCATTCGAAGCAATTGTCTCTGTGGCGGTCATGGCCACGTTGGCTTCATTGACGCCGGCGCCGGCCCAGATTCCTTCTCCCTCCAGGGCGTTGGGAACGGCGGAGTAGCGCATCGGATTGTCGGGAAGATCGATTCGGACATGGCTGATCACGGATTCGTAGTGGCGGGGCTGGTCCTTGGGCATGACAATTGTGAGTTTCTTGGGTGTAAAACGGCCGGCAGAGGAATCGTCGTTTCTGGCGATCATAGTGGAGCCGTCATAACTTGCTTTTCTGCCTACGAGCAGGGTTGTACATGGCATATTGCGGTACCTCTTTTCTTGTGCTTGTTTCTATTGGATGTATAAGGCGTATCAGACGCGGAATTCCCTGCCCTCTGCGAAAAGGCAAGCGGCGGGCAGTTCCTCTCAGAGGGACCCGGACTCTCCCGATACAGGAATTGACGTCCCCCGAGATAACCATGATATGCTTTTTGGAAGAAAAATACAACTTGTGGGTGTATAATGGGCTTGTTCCCGGCCGGAGGGGCGAGTGCTTCCTTCCGGTTATGGAGAAATCGGGGAACTACGGAGGAAAAGAAGAAAATCGCGAATATCTCCGTACGAACAGCCGGCAACCGGCTGCAAAGGACGTCGGTTGAAAGCCTGAGAGCCGGAAATTACGGAGGAATTGAAGAAAATCGCGAATATCTCCGTAGTGTCGGCTTCCACCAGCCCCTGAAATCGGTGTAGAAAAGAGGTGAGAATCAGAAATTACGGAGGAATTGAAGAAAATCGCGAATATCTCCGTACGAACAGCCGGCGATCGGCCGCAAAGGGCTTCACCTGAAAGCCTGAGAATCAGAAATTACGGAGGAATTGAAGAGAATCGTGAATATCTCCGTAAAATCTGCCGGCAACCGGCCACGAAGGACGCTATCTGAAAGTCTGAGAGCCGGAAATTACGGAGGAAACGGAGAAAATTTGCCATTTCTCCGTAAAATGGAAAAAGTACTAAGAATCCTATCACTATCTGTACAAATCTTGACAAACAAATCTTAACTAATCAGTTCACACATCAAATCTAAAAGGAGAATATCGTGAGAATCACCCCGGAATTAATCAGAAATATACTGAAGCGAAGGCTCCTGAAACTGGAGAAAATCAAAAAGAACAGAGAAAACTCACTAAAGCGTGCGCCGGAAGGAAAACTCAGAATCAGCAGTAGCAAAGGCAGACCTCAGTATTATTGCCGCTATGAAAAATCCGACAAAAACGGAATATAT
>DLYC01000231.1 GCA_003447895.1 Lachnospiraceae bacterium
TTCAGCGTGCCGGTCAATCTCCGGAACTATTTTCCGTCGGAGACGGCGCGCAATTTCTTTGGCGTGATCAATGTGGCGTTCGATCCTGCCCTCTATGACGGGACGCTGGAGAGTATCATTCCTGTGGTCAAAGAATCTTTTGACCGGCAGCTCAAACAGGACCAGGTGGAGCTGACAATGAATTCCTATGCGGCCCTCGAGCACAATCTCGCGGTCAAAGTAGTGCCGCTCCCCATCAAGAACCTTGTGATCTCTATGGCAAACGCGAGGATGCAGCAGGGAATCACGGGCACGGTCTCCAATGTCGGAAAGATCGTGGTCCCGGAGGCAATGGAGCCCTACATCGAAAAGTTCAGCTGCTTTATGGCGGCGCCGGAAATCCAGTACTGCATATGCTCCTATAAGGACAAACTGGTTTTTGGCGTGGCTTCGGCCTTTATTGAGCACCCGATCATCCGTGGATTCTTTCGCGATATCGTGGACATGGGGATCGAGGTGGAACTGGAGAGCAATGACTTCGACGTGATCAGAAAGGAGGGATAGGCGTGCAGCACTGTCCGAAATGCAGGGTGAATATCCGGGGAGAGAAGACAGGCTGCCCTCTTTGCGGAGGAAGGCTCACGGGAGAGCCCGAGCCGGGCGGTTTCCCGGTGCTCGAAAAGCGCCGTTTTTCCCACATGTCAGCAGTCAAGGTGGCGACATTCGCCTTTCTCTCCTTTCTCATTATTATGCTGGCGCTGGAGATCCTGTATAATTTCAAACTGACCTGGGTGCCTTTTGTCCTTCTGATCGCGGCCATTGCCTGGGCGGACCTTATGGTCGGCATCTATTACCGCAACAATTTTATAAAAACGTTTACCTATGAGACTTATCTGATCATGGCCACGTGCCTTCTGATCGATGGAATGACAGGCTGGCGCGGGTGGTCCGTTGCCTTTGTGCTTCCGATCGGCTATGTCCTTTTGATCTTTGTGACAGTTATCGTCGGGCTTGCGGCCAAGCTGCGCCTGGAAGAATACATCATCTACCTTGTGGTGACGATGCTTTTGTCTGTGCTGCAGATCATTCCGATCCTCCTGCACAGAAATCCGGTGATCCTGCCGGCGGTCCTTAGCATGACAATACTCCTGATCCTGTGCTGCGCGGCGGTGATCTTCCGCTTCCGGGATCTTCAGAGCGCGGCGGAGAAGCTGTTCAACATATAATGGCCGGGGAGCCGGCTTGTTTAGGCACTGAAAAATTTGTGAGTTTACGGCAAGTACCTGACAGACCACATGTAATTTGCACAAGACAACAGGCGGAGGCGCGGAAACGATGAACTGGATGGTCCGAATCGGAAATTTTGTGGAGGAATCTATTTCCAAAGGAATCTATGACCTGGGGCAGGAAGCGCCGATCCTGGTCGGGGAGCCATTGGAAAAGGTCTGGTACAGCCTGCCTGTCCCCGAGGGGATGTGCGCGGACGGCTCCGATTATCACATTTATGTCAAAAAAGGAACGACCGACAAGCTGTGCATTTTCTTCTCGGGCGGCGGAATTGCCATCAACGAATACATGGCGGCAAGGCCTGTCAACGGAGGGCGGGTGGCCGCATGGCTTCCCAATTATTACTGGAACAATTTGAGGCTCTTTACGCAGGTGATGAACATCAATGTCGGGATCACGGTAAACGGATACGACAATCCCTTCGATGACTGGAACTTTGTGATCATCACTTATGCGACCGGCGATATGCATGTGGGAGACAGCAGGATGACTTACCGCATAGCGGACGACGGAGGGGACGAAGAGATCTTCGGGGAGAGCGGAGCCGGCAAATCCGAGGATAAAGGCCAAAATATGCAGGCCGCCGGACAGGACGAGAGGAGAGAGGCTGTTCTCCATTTCCACGGCTATCAGAATTTCATGGCAGCAATGCGGGCGGGCAAGAAACTCTTTCCCACGGCCGAAAAGCTCCTCATCGCCGGAGAGAGCGCCGGCGCGTTCGCGGTCCCCGCGCTCGCGGAGCAGATCGTCGGGGAGTTCTATCCGGCGTGTCATGATGTGACACTCTTTTCGGACAGCGCGCAGCTTGTCTATAAGGGCTGGAAGAGAACGCTCAAGGAGGTCTGGCAGACGAGAAGAGAGCTGTGGGCCGGCATGAACGGAACGAATCTCGCGCAGGAGTGGTACAAGGGCGTCTGCAGGAGGCAGGGAAAGCGCTTCCGGTATCTCTACTCCGGCTCGACGACGGATTACCTTCTGAGCGCCTTCTATAATGACGTGACCAACAAAGTCTATGACACGGATACGCAGGTCCAGGAGATTTACTATGCGCAGATGCAGAAGATGATCCGGGAACTGCGAAGCTATGATCCGGACTTCTCTTTTTACATTCACGACTGGCATCGGCCGCTCTCCATGTATAAGGGGGGATCGATCCACACCGTAGTGCGGCAGCCGGAGTTTCTGCTCCGCACGCAGGACGACGTGACGATGGCCTATTGGCTCAGTGAGTGCGTGGAGGGCAGGACTTTCAACGTGGGGATGAGCCTTCTGCGGTGAGCCACGGCGCGCCGCATTATGCGGCGCGTTATTTCGTGGTGGAATAACCACCTTGACTTTTCATGTCCTGAAAGACAATAATGAGCATATCCAGCCGGCAAAGGGATCCCGAGGCCGGCACACCGCATTTCAAATGTTTCTCCCGCAGTTCGCGGAACATTTCAGAAAAATCAATCGATCATTGCCATATACGGGAGTGATGCCGGCAAATGGAAAATACACAGGTCAAGAGGGTTTCCCGCGAAGAGTTTGAGGTACTTGACGAAATCGGGCGCGGCGGGAGCGCCGTTGTATACCGCGTAAGAGAAAAGACTACCGGGAATATCTATGCCATGAAGACAGCCCGGGAGGGGAAAGAGAGGATCGTGCAGGAAGAGGCGGAGGTACTCTTCAAAGTCCGCCACAGCGGAATTCCGGCGCTTTACGCGGAACTGGATACACAGGACGGCTTTGTTATGGAGCTTGTGGAGGGGACTTCTCTTCTGGAGGCATTGAGCAGCGGGCGGCTCTTCACAAGTGAAGAGGCGGCGGGAGCCGGCATACAGTTCTGCGAAATCCTGCAGGGTCTTCACAGCATGGATCCGCCCCGCATTTACAGAGATTTCAAGCCTTCCAACATTATTGTGAAAAAGGACGGGACATACGCGGTTGTGGACTACGGCGCTGTGAGGGCCTTCCGCGAGGGAGCCTCGCAGGACACGCACAGGCTGGGCACAGAGGGATATGCCGCGCCGGAGCAGTATGGAGGATGGGAGCAGTCCGATGTACGCACAGATGTCTACGGTATCGGCGCGGTCCTGCACAGCATGATCACCGGAAAGCCGCCTCTGGAGACCGGCCTCTGTCCGATCGGCGAGATCCTGCTCGGTGAGGAGGGCTCTGTGATGGAGAAAATACTGCTCCGCTGCTGCAGCGTATCCCCGTCAATGCGATACAGCTCCCTGGAAGAACTGAAAAGGGCACTGAAGAGAGTGCAGAGCCGGAAGGGGCGACGCGCGCGCGGACTAAGGGGCAGAGACCGGGAAGCCGCGTGGAAACGGTTTGTATTGGCAGGCTGGCTGTCTTTTGGCTGCTTTCTGGGATCGGGGATCTTCGCGGCAGCGTCATCCGGCGTCAGGTCCGCGCAGTACTATGGGCAGATTGAAGCGGCCGGCAGGATGAACGGCCTTTGGGACAAGGCGGACTGCTATCAGGAAGCCGTGCAGGTGATGCCGCTCGCGACGGAGGCCTATCTGTCTTTTGCCGGAGAGGCGGCCGCGGACGGCGTGATCACGGCGGAGGAAACGGAGGCTCTGGGCAGCCTCTTCTATGCGAGCCCCGAGCTGGAGAAGCTGCGGAACCTGAAGCCGGGGGCCTACGCAAAGATGCAGAGAAAGGTCGGGGAACTGTTCTTCGTCTATGGCAGGGACCAAAGAGAAATGACGAGGCAGCTGTGGGCCAATGCGGCAGCGGCGTTCGGCGCGTCCGGGCAGGACCGGAAGATGGCGAAGGCGATGTGTGAGGTCCTGAGTGACCGCCGGACGGGGAGCCGCGCGTCTTCGTGGCTTTTCCTCGAGAAGGAATCGGTGAAAGCTGCGCTTCGGGACGGAGACGGGAACTTTGCGGCGGCAGTCTGCGCGGCGGCGGCCGGGGAGGTGGCCGTCTGCCCGGACCTGTATACAGGGACGGGAACGGAGGAGGCGGAAATGAAGGAGGTGACGCAATATGCCCGCCGAATGCTGGAGATGGTTGACGACGGGAGTGGCAGAGTCAAGGTGTGCGCGAGGCTCAGAGAGGAACTGGCGGCAGCACTTGGCGCGTCAAAAAACAGCACAGGGCAGGGATCGCTCTGCGAACCCTGAATGATGTCCGAAGACAGAATCAGACACTTGTAAACGCAAAACGGAGAGGCGGAGTAGGAGTATGCATGAAGTCTTGGATCATGTGGATGGAGATGTACAGGCTGATCGCGGCGCTTTTTATGCTGATATCGCTCGCGGCAGCCGTTACGGCGGTGATACTGCTTTTCAGGGAGGGCCTTGTTGAAAAGCTGATCGGAACCTGCCGATCGGGATACGGCATCCGGCTGGGGATCGCGGCAGCGGCGGCCTTTGTCTGGATCCTGGTCATCGGAAAGAGCGCCCTCGCCATGGAAGGAAACCAAGGTGCAGGGATACCCGCGCGTTCGGAGGCGGCGGGGACTGCGGAAGCGGCGGAAAGGGAGGAAAATGCCGGGCCCGGAGAGCCGGGTGCGGAGGAAAGCAGGGAAAATGCCGGTTCCGGAGAAACAGAGACAGCAGATCCGTCGAAATCCGGGCCGGCCGATTCGGCAAAATCCGGAGCAGAGGACACGCCGGACCCCGGGACAGGGGATTCGTCGGATCCCGGGACAGGGGATTCGTCGGACCCCGGAACAGGGGATTCGTCGGACCCGGGGACAGAGGACCCGTCAGAGTCCGGGCCGGAGGATTCTTCGGATACGGGGACAACCGACGATCCGACAACACCCGGGACAGAAGACCCGTCGGATCCTGGGACGGAGGAGCCGCAGGAGCCGGAGATCCCGGATACGTCGGCGCCTTCCATACAAATCCGGATGGAAGAGAATGTGAACAGAGATGCCGAAGGCACCCCGCACTGCCGTAGTGACAATGCGGGGATCGCAGTCGTGATGGAGGATGTTCAGGAGGGGGACAGAGGAATCGGGACCTATAGGGTCACGGTAACCGATTCGAAGGGAAATACAAAGGAGAGAAACTGGGTAAAAGGGGAAAAGGAAGAGGCACCGCCGCACACAGAACTCAGGCTGGACGCCGGAGAAGTGGCAGAGCTGGCGGATGGAATGATCACTGTGAAGGTCCGCGCAGAGGACCTTGCCGGAAATTGTCAGGAAAACAGGCTCTGTCTGATCCTGGACACGCACGGTCCTGTCCTCAAAGAAATCCGGACAGTAAGCGGCGGCGCGCCGGATTCCCCCTCTGCGGAGGCCGGCTCCGGGGAAACGGGCGGAGAGTCGTCCGGCGCTCCGATTTCGGGCGCCGCAGCGGAAGGGAATCTGTATGACGACGGCGACCGGTATTACAACGACATCGAACTTACGACGATCTTTAAAATGGAGGATGAAAATGAGGTCTTCTGGGAGATCTCTTATCTTGTGCTGCCGGGGATCGGATCCGGCGGCGGTGAGAACAGCGCGGAGAGGCGAAGGTCAGGGAGCGGAAAGCTGGGAAGCGTCACAATTTCGGAGGAAGGAATCTACGGGGGCTTTCGGATCTGCGGGAAGGACCTTGCGGGAAACCCGCTGACGGCAGGATCAGACTGCCGGTGCAGCCGGGATGCCGAGGGCTTCTATGAAGAAGACGGGGAGATCTGTCTGCCCGGGAGAAAGATCATAGACCGGACGCCCCCGGAAGCGGAGATCCGGTACAGCAGTGCGGCAGACGGCTATCTGTATTGGGAAAAGGGACAGGAGACGGTCTATTATGCCGCGGACGTGCTTGCAGCGCCGAAGATCACGGACAGATGCGGGGACAAAGAGATGCCGGTGGACACGGAGGCGTACGGCCTGGTCCGATGGGGCGGCCCGGCTGGGAGCGAGGAGGCAGTGACTTCTGCCTTGACGGAGGCCTGCACCGTGATGAGGGACGACAGAGAACAGTTCGGCGCTTTCGGAAGGGACCGGGCCGGCAACGCGCTGACTGTCAGGGAGGTCTTCGCGGACGGAGTCCTGGAGGAAGGGCTTTACAGAGACGGATCCGGTGAGCGGACAGTGCCCTATCTGCCGCAGACTGTGAGGAGCGGGCAGGCGGATGAGGAGAGCTGCGCGCCCGGGGCAGTGATCGTGAGAGATACCGTAAATCCGGTGGCAACTGTATCGGTCAGTGAGCCCGTCGGAAACCCTGCCGGGATCGACCGAACGTCGGGGCTTCTGTATTTTGGCAACGAGGACAGCCTGTATGAAGGCGGGGTAAAAGCGGTCCGGGTGCGATTTGAAGTGGAAGATGAGAATGCGGACGGCGACAGGATCGGAATTCGAAAGGCCTATGAAAGGGTTCCGGCGGGAAAGAACTGTGAAGAGATCAGCCCCGGATTTGGGAGCGCAGCGGCCGACAGGCCTTCTGTGACGCAGGAGGGGACGCGGCTTTTATTTGCGATCACCCACAGACCGGGAGGAAGCGATATGCCCGACGGAGTTTATCAGTTCGGTATTGCCGGGACAGACAAGGCGGGAAATCCTCTTGTGAGGAGCAAGACAAAAGGGCACTGGGATGAGGATTTCAGGATGTCGGACGAGGGCGGAAGCGGTAACGGTGTGCTTGTGACATGCCGAATGGTCGTGGATACCGAGGCGCCCTCGGGGGAAATCTGTGTGAGAAACCAAAGCGGGGAGGAATACTGCGTGATGGAGGCGCACGAACGCGCATGGGTGACCCGGAGAGAAGGGTTTATGCCGTTTCGAAGGGAGAGGGAGGCCGAGATCACATTCAGGGCAGCGGACACTTCGCCGGCCGCCGTATCCTTCCGGCTTCTCTCGACTTCGGGAGCCCGCAATGCGACGCCGCCGGATGGCGCAGTATATAAAGCCTGCGCAGAGGGAAAAGTGGCGGTTCTGGGCGGGCAGATCTTCCGACTGGAGAGGGCATTCATAAGGGACCGCGCGGGAAACTGCTCGGCGGTCCTTGCCGGGACAGTCAATTTCTACCTGGATACGAGACTTCCCGACGCGGATCTCCGGGTTCCGACTGCCTCTGTGAGAGCCGTCTCAGCGATCACGGCGAGAGATCCGAGGGGGCAGGCGCTGTACGGGGGCAGTGTCTGTTTGGAGATCACCGCGCAGGACCCTGACGAAGCCGGCGGCGGTTCAGGGCTCAGGGAGGTCTTCTATGACCTCTATATAGACGGGCGGGCGGTGAGAACGGGCGAAGTCCTCTTTCGGGACGGATTTGCGGAGACGATTCAGAGCGGCGCAGAGCCTGCGGAGGCTGTACAGAGCGGCGCGACGCCCACAGAGGCATCGCAGAACGGCCCGGCCTCCGCAGGGGCGTCTCAAGGCCGGTCGGACGAAAAGCCCGTATACAGCTACAAGGGCAGCCTGGAGATCCCATCCGGCGGAATCTATGAGAGCAATGACATAGAAATTGTTGTCCATGCACAGGACAATGCGGGAAATCTGTCCAACAGCAGGGACGGCGGGAACTTCCGCTTCGGGATCGACACGAAAAGGCCCCGGATCCTGATCAGCTATGACAATAATGAGGTGATAAACGGAAGATACCTGACTGCGCCGCGAACAGCGATGATCACAGTCCGGGAACGAAACTTCGACGCCTCGGGGATCAGGGTCAGCGCTCCGGGTGCCGGGGCCGGCGAATGGAAGTTTCTTCGCAAAGGACCGGGAGGGGACGCAGACGAGTGGGGCATGGAACTGAAGTTTGAAGCCGATGGAGAGTATGCCGTCGAGATCAGTGGCGCGGACGCGTTGGGAAACCCGGCCTATGTGGAATATAAAGGATTGGCGCCCCGGTCGTTTATCGTGGACAGAACGCCTCCTTTGATCGAAGTAATCTGGGACAATCATGATGTCCGGAACGGAAAGTATTACAACCGGGCCCGCAGGGCGGTCATACGCATAACGGATCTGTCCTTCGACCCCAGAGGTGTCAAAATATTGCCCATGGCAGGGGGCTTTCACAAGACAGGGGTCTCATCCTATGAGACGGAGGTGATCTACGATGAGGACGGAGAGTGGAAACTCAGCTGCCGCTGTGCAGACCTCGCGGGGAATGCCGCCGTCCCGGTCGATGAGGAGGCATTTGTGATCGATCAGGTTCCGCCCAGGCTCTTTTTTGACAAAGAGACGGTGGAGGAGAGGGGGGCTTACGGCGGTGAGATCTGTCCGCAGGTCCGGTGGGAGGAAGAAAATCCCACGGATGCTGCCTGCCACGCGGTCTGGAGCAATCTGACGGCCGGGGGCAGGACCGTCGCCTGCAGAGCGGGACGGCGCGGCGCGGAAAAGGTGCTGACGCTGCCCGATCCGCCAAGTGTCAGGGAGGCGGACGGAATCTGCGTCCTGCGGGCAGAGATGTGCGACCTGGCCGGGAACTGCACCTATATAAGAAGAAACCTGAGCGTGAACCGATTCGGCTCAAGCTTTGAGGTGCTTTCCGCTGAGGAAGACGCGGGAAAGACGGGCGGAGAAAGTCCTGAGGCAGACGGGGCATTTCTTGTGGCCGAGTATAATGTGTCGGCGCTCGTCCGAAGTGAGGTGACTTTGTTCCGGAACGGAAAAGCAAGGATCCTGACGGAAGGAGAGGAGTATGAGGTCGCGCGGCAGAAAAACCCTGCCGGCATGAAATATGTCTACCGAATCGGAGCCGGGGCATTTTCTGAGGAGGGCAGATACAGCCTTCTCATTGAGTCCGAGGATGAGACCGGCCGGATCAACAGGAGCCCGGGGAATTTTCGGCAAAACGGAGGCGGGGATGAGGCGTCCTTCTCCCCGGCCTGGGTCGTGGACCGGACGCCGCCCACTGTGAGGATCGCGGGCGTGGATACGACGAGGCACCGCTTTGTGACGGACCGCGTGCCGCTGAGCCTGATCCCGGGAGACAATCTCGGGCTTTCTTCTCTGCACATAAGGATCCTGGACGATCAGGGCCGGGTGCTGAAGGAAGAGAAGCTGGAGGGAGAGGAGCTCAGAGAGATCCTGGACAGGAACAGGGGAGAGGTGCCTCTTTCGATCGAAGCCTCCGGGAAATGGCAGAGAATGGAAGCTGTAGCTTCGGACGATGCCGGTAATCTCAGCACAGGAATGACCGCTGCCGGTGATTCGGGAGGAGAGGAGCCGATGGAGGAGTACAGGATTCTTGTCAGCGAGAGCCCGCTGGTTCATCTGTACAGGAGCGGGGCACTTCCCGGCGCCGCGTTCCTGGCCCTGGCCGGCGCAGTGGCCGTTCTTTGGAAAGGGTCCTTCTTTTCGGCTTTTTTGCGCTAGTATTGGGTTTACAAACACACTTTAGCATGATACTATACTACAGTATGCAGCGCTTTAATTCGTTAGCTTGCTATCTCGGTGATACACTCAAGCAAATGCCGCGCTGCTGTATGTAGTACAGGATCATCTATTGAGGAGGTTATGATTGATGAAAAAGTTAGCAGCTATGCTCCTTACAGGCGTGATGGCAATTTCTCTCGCTGCATGCGGAGGATCTACGGGCGCATCCACAAACACAGACACTGCGGCACAGGAAGCGGCTCCCGAGGCGGATGCGGCTGAGGCAGAGGCAGCTCCCGAGGCGGACGCGGCTGAGGCAGAGGCAGACGCGGCGGCTGAAGCGCCCGCAGCAGATGACACAGAGTTTGTAGTAGGATTTGACGCTGAGTATCCGCCTTACGGATATCTCGACATGGAGACCAACGATTACACGGGATTTGATCTTGAGCTAGCGCAGGAAGTCTGCAACCGCCGCGGCTGGACACTGGTCAAAAAGCCCATCAACTGGGACAACAAGGACGCCGAGATCGACAGCGGATCCATTGACTGCATCTGGAACGGCATGACTTACACCGGCCGTGAAGCAGAGTACACATGGAGCGATCCCTATGTAAACAACTCCATTGTCATTGCGGTACTGGCTGACTCTGAAATTCAGACCGCAGCGGATCTCGCCGGAAAGATCGTCATCACACAGTCCGATTCTTCGGCCCTGACAGCTCTTGAGAGTGAAGAGCTCGCAGAACTTCGCGGCACTTTCGCGGATCTGCAGCAGAATCCCAGCTACAACACCTGCTTCCAGGATATGCAGGCCGGCGCTGTCGACGCGATCGCGGTAGACATCGGTGTTGCGCAGTATCAGATGAGAAACAACCCCGATAAGTTCCGCATTCTGGAGGAGCCCATCTCCACAGAACAGTATGCGATCGCATTCAAGCTCGGAAACGAAGCACTCAGAGACCAGGTGCAGGAGACCTATGACGAAATGCTGGCAGACGGAACCGTCATGAAGATTGCCCAGAACTACGCGGAAGACAATCTGCCGGATATGCTCATCACACAGAAGTGATCACTGACGAAAGTACGACTTTTGATCGCCTGTGCTCCCGGGGAGCACAGGCGGTCTTTCTTATACCGGGCGATCAGCCGGGAACAGTGACAATGCTGCCTTCAAAGGCCTTGACATGGAGGAACGAATGAACTTTATAAACGTCATCAGTCAGATCAGCTCCGGATTCGGGGCAACCTTAATCATATTCTTTTTCACACTGTTATTCTCCATGCCGCTGGGCGTTCTGGTGGCACTGGGAAGAATGAGCAAATTTAAACCGCTGTCACTCCTGATCCAGGCTGTCATTTCGATCCTGAGAGGGACACCCCTGATGCTTCAGCTGATCGTCGTGTTCTACGGTCCCTACTACGTGTTCGGCCTTAAGCTCTCAACCAGCTGGAGACTGTTCGCGACTTTGATCGGATTCTCCATTAACTACGCGGCCTACTTCGCGGAGATCTTCCGCGCGGGAATCCAGAGCATCCCGGTCGGGCAGACAGAGGCGGCCACTGTGCTTGGTTACACCAAAGTACAGACTTTCCTCAAGATCATCTTCCCGCAGATGATCAAGCGGACGATCCCTCCGGTAACCAACGAGGTGATCACGCTGGTCAAGGACACTTCTCTCGCATTTGTACTTGCCTATCAGGAGATGTTCACTTATGCTAAGCAGGTATCCGCTGCGATGTCCAGCCTGATGCCTTTGTTTGTCGCAGGTGTGTTCTATTACATTTTCAACCTTGTTGTGACGATCGTTATGGACCGCATTGAGAAGGCCCTTAGCTATTACAATTGACGGAGGCGGCGGATATGAGTTTATTCGAGATCAGGAATGTAAGCAAATCTTTTGGCGACCTCAAAGTCTTAAACGACATCACAGTGACGGTCGATAAGGGAGAGGTCGTGGCGATCATCGGACCTTCCGGAAGCGGCAAGTCGACGCTCCTTCGGTGCGCGACAATGCTCGAGACAATGGACAGCGGCGAGCTCATCTACCTCGGAGAGAAGGCGGCGCAGAACGGGCCGGACGGCACATCGGTCTACGCTTCGCCCGCGGAGCTGAGAAAGATCAAGAGCCACTACGGCCTTGTGTTCCAGCAGTTCAATCTGTTTCCGCACTACAACGTGCTCAAGAACCTCTGCGACGCGCCGATCCACGTGCAGAAAAGAAACAGGGATGAAGTGGAAAGAGAGGCGATGGAACTGATCGCCAAGATGGGGCTGGAAGGCAAGGAAAAATATTATCCCCAGCAGCTCTCCGGCGGACAGCAGCAGCGTGTCGCGATCGCAAGGGCACTGTGTATGAACCCTGACATTCTCTTTTTTGACGAGCCGACGTCGGCCCTTGATCCGGAGCTGACCGGAGAGATCCTCAAGGTCATCCGCCAGCTGGCGCAGGAGCACATGACCATGGTCATCGTCACACACGAGATGGCATTTGCCA
>DLYC01000142.1:0-1453 GCA_003447895.1 Lachnospiraceae bacterium
TTGTTCATCTCCACCGCGTACTCGAGCGGCAATTCCTTGGAGACGTTGTCCGCAAAGCCGCTTACGATCATCGCCCTTGCCTCCTCCTCGCTGATCCCGCGCGACATCAGGTAAAAGACCGCCTCGTCGCTGATCCGCCCGATCTGCGCTTCGTGCCCCACATCGGCGTCCGGTGTGCGGATGTCCATGGCCGGGATCGTGTCCGACCGGCTGATGGAGTCCAGCATCAGCGACTCGCAGGAGACCGCCGCCTTGGACCGCCGCGCCTCCCGGCTGATCACCACCGAGCTTCGGAACGTGCTCACGCCTCCGTCCTTGGAAATGGACTTTGTGTTTATATAGGACGAGGTGTCCGGTGCGTTGTGGACGACTTTGGCGCCGGTGTCAAGATTTTGGCCGTTGCCCGCGAACGTGATCCCCGTGAACTCCATATGGGACTTTGTTCCCGCAAGGATCGTCATCGGATACAGGTACGACACATGGGAGCCAAAAGATCCCGAGACCCACTCCATCGTCCCTCCCTCTTCGACGATCGCCCGTTTGGTGTTCAGGTTGTACATGTTTTTGGACCAGTTCTCGATGGTCGAGTAGCGAAGGCGGGCGTTCTTTCTGACGAACAGTTCGACGCATCCCGCGTGCAGGTTCGCCACGTTGTAGCGCGGCGCCGAGCAGCCCTCTATAAAATGCAGGTCCGCGCCCTCGTCCACGATGATCAGCGTGTGTTCAAACTGTCCCGCCCCCTTCGCATTGAGGCGAAAATACGATTGCAGCGGAATTTCCACCGAGACGCCCTTGGGCACATATACGAAGGACCCTCCGGACCAGACCGCCCCGTGCAGCGCCGCGAACTTGTGGTCTTCCGGCGGCACCAGGTGCATAAAGTGCTCTCGCACCATATCTTCATACTCGGAGTGCAGCGCGCCCTCAAAGTCCATGTAGACGACGCCCTGTCCCTCCACTTCCTTTCTGACGTTGTGGTAGACAAGCTCCGAGTCATACTGGGCCCCCACACCCGCCAGGTACTTGTGCTCCGCCTGCGGAATCCCCAGCTGCGTGAAAGTATCCCGGATCTCCTCCGGCACATCCTCCCACTTGTTCTGCATCTTGTTGTTCCGCGGGCGCACATACGTCGCGATATGGTCCATGTCCAGCTCCGAAATGTCCGGTCCCCAGTCCGGCACCTCCAGACGGTTGTAGATTTCCAGCGACCGCAGCCTGAACTCCCTCATCCAGGCGGGGTCATTCTTTTCCTCGGACAGACGCTCCACGATCTCCGCAGAGAGCCCCGCGTCAAAGCGGTAGTCGTCCTTTCCCTCGTTCCGGATGTCATAGATGCTGCGGTCTATGTCCGCCACCTGCGTCTTCCCGACAGCTTCGCTTCTGTCATTTCTCTGTTCACTCATATCATTCTTATCCTTACAACCCGGTCAAAATATACTTGTCAAACCCGTCT
>DLYC01000142.1:1535-2328 GCA_003447895.1 Lachnospiraceae bacterium
CTGCCGGTCATTCCTCCGCGCTCTCGAAAGCTGAAAAGCCGTCCCTGCTGATCTGTCCGATGAGCTCCGCGCCGCCCTCGGCCGCGATCTGTCCGTCCACAATAATGTAGGTGTGGTCCACATGCAGGGACTCCAGGATCCCGGCATTGTGGGTGATGATCAGAAGACTTCCTTTCTTCTCCTCCTGGTAAGCCCGGATTCCCTCGGAAACGATGCGGACAGCATCTACGTCGAGGCCGGAATCCGTCTCATCCAGAATTGCCAGTGACGGGGCCAGCATGTGCAGCTGCAGGATTTCCGCCTTCTTCTTCTCGCCGCCCGAAAATCCCACATTGAGGTCTCTCTCCGCATAAGAGCGGTCTATATGGAGGGCATCCATTTTGGCATCCAGTTCCTTTTTGAACTTGAACAGGAGCGGCCGCCTGCCTGTGCGCTGCTCGATCGCGCTTCTTATGAAGGAAGACACCGAGAGCCCGGGCACTTCCACCGGATTCTGGAAGGACATGAACATCCCCGCTCTGGCGCGCTTGTCTGCTGACTCTTCCTCTATATTTTGACCATGAAAGACGATCTCGCCCCCTGTGACCTCATAACGCGGGTTTCCCATCAGGGCAAAGCCCAGTGTCGACTTGCCCGCGCCATTGGGGCCCATCAGGACGTGGGTCTCCCCGCTTCCGATCGAAAGGTTCACGCCCTTCAGGATCTCTTTGTCTGCCACGCTGACGTGCAGGTCTTTCACTTCAAGAATGTTGCTCATATCTGATCTCCTGTGATTTGCACTTGCAATTTGTCT
>DLYC01000142.1:2490-4583 GCA_003447895.1 Lachnospiraceae bacterium
CCTGCGCTCTCGACAGGGAGCCGGACGTGTGAATTCGCGGTGGTACACTGCTTCTCAGCGCAGGCACTGCGACAAAGGAGGAAACATGAAGATTTCGACCAAGGGGCGCTACGCGCTCCGCATGCTTTTGGATATCGGCGAACAGCAGAGAAACAATTCCTGCTGTGTCCCTCTCTCAGATATCGCTTCGCGGCAGAAAATTTCCCGAAAGTATCTGGAGCAGATTGCCCCCCGGCTTGCCCACGCAGGGATTCTTCGCGTAGAGCGCGGCGCAAGGGGCGGTTACTGCCTGACCCGCCCTCTGGCAGAGATCACAATGGGAGAGGTTCTTCGGGTGATGGAGGGATCCCTCGCGCCGGTCCCCTGCGTAGAAGAGGACGGCAGTCTCTGCATCAATTGCGACTCGGGATGTAAAATGCACCCGGTCTGGGTCGGCCTCAACGAGCTGATCTCTCGCTATATAGACGGAATCAG
Organism: Lachnospiraceae bacterium; assembly: GCA_003447895.1. Classification (GTDB taxonomy): domain Bacteria; phylum Bacillota; class Clostridia; order Lachnospirales; family Lachnospiraceae; genus CAG-791. Next base: position 2,965 of record DLYC01000142.1, read on the forward strand.
TCTGGGACAGATTCTGGAACAGGGGGAGTGGATCTGACTTGTGGTCCCGGACCGGTCATTCCTGATTTAAGTATTCCAGCAATCCGGCTCCTCCTACACAAACAGGCAGCATTTCTGCTTCGTTCTGTAGTAACGGATCAGGTCCCTGAGCCTCTCCGGCGTCGAGGACAGATCCTCCGACAGGCAGTTCAGGCACAGGTACTCCGTCGCTTCCCGCCAGATCAGCTTTCTGTAGAGGGCGATCTCGTCGCCCTCCAGCGATTTATGGCATCTTTTGCAGTTGTGTTCCATACTCTGCCACACCTTTCTGTTCTCTGCCGGACCTTCTTAAAACTCTGCCGGACCTTCCGTATTCTGCCAATCTTTCCAAAAACTCTGTCAGACTTTCCTAAGCCTGCACCTGTACACCCTGCACCCATGCGGCTCGACTTTCTGCGCATAGCTTTCCCTCTGTATGCCCAGTTCTTCTCCCGTCAGGCAGTCATGGAAGTCCAATCCGTAACCGCTGCCAAGCGGAAGGCCCAGGTCCCAGAAGTGCAGCTCCACATGAGATGCCGTATCTCCGAAGTTAAAGAAACCGATTGCCAGATCTTCGCCCGCCAGCTGTTTGACCAAAACGAAGGCGTCCGGGCTCCCGTAAGTGCTCAGCCGGTTACAGCTTCGGCATTCCGGATCCTGATTGATCGCGATGAGATCGGGGTTGGTCAATATTTTGGCGGTGGTGTCGTCCATACTGCGCACGTCGCAGCCGATGATCAGGGGAGAATTCATCATGGCCCAAAGGGCAAAGTGTGTCTGATATTCCGTGTCATTGCAGCCGCCGATGGAGGTCTCCGGGTTGAGGCCTTTTCCGTGCATGCCGACAACGAGGATGTCCATGTCGTTGTAGCAGCCCGCTCCGCCTATGTGCTGCTTCTGCATCTGGCTGAGGGCGATCTGCTCGATGGACTTCCAGGAATCCTGGATGTCGATGGTTGAGCGGAAGGTGTGGGCTCCGGTGGACCGGATCCAGTCATGCACCTCGTCCCGTCCCCACTGGCATGCCGCCAGAAGGATCTCCCGTCCGCTGCTTCGAAGTGCCAGGTTCATCCGCCTGTAGAGCATCTCGGAGGAGAGCGTCGCGGGATGGAAGCAGTTGTCGTATTTGAGGTAGTCAATGCCCCACTCCGCAAACTGACGGGCATCGTCAAACTCGTGCTCGAAGCTCCCGGGGTAACCGGCGCAGGTGTGAACGCCGCAGCAGGAGTAGATGCCGAGCTTTAGCCCGCGCGCGTGGACATAGTCCGCGACAGCCTTCATTCCGTTCGGGAACTTGGCGGGGTCGGGCACAAGTCTCCCCTCCTCGTCTCTTGTCCGTTTGCTCCAGCAGTCGTCGATAATAATATACTCATACCCGGCTTTTGCCAGCCCTTTGTCCGCGATGGCATCCGCCGTAGAACAGATCAGTTCCTCGCTGACCTGATCGTAGAACGTGTTCCAGGAATTCCAACCCATGGGAGGGGCCGTCAGTTGAAAATTACTACGCATAGGGGTGCTGCCTCCTTCACTTTATGGTGCCAGGCACCATAAACTATCAGTTTATAAAAAGTTTATAGAAATTTAATGGTGCCAGGCACCAT
>DLYC01000025.1 GCA_003447895.1 Lachnospiraceae bacterium
TGACTTCGAGGAAGAAGCTTAATTAGAAGCTTAATTAAAAGCTTAATTAAAAGCTTAATTCCAAGGCTTACTTTCAAGGCCGCGCTCCGGCGCCGGCTGAGACCACACCAAAAAAGCCCGTGCATTGCATTCGCTCTGCACGGGCTTTCCTTTTCAGATTACTGTGTATTACCGGGCCTCTCCGAAGACATCGTCCACAATCGCCTTGACGGTTGCCGCTGTCTTTCTGAGTTCATCGAGCTCCTCCTCGTTCATCTCAAGGGGAACCAGGCACTCCACGCCGTCGCGCCCTACGATCGCGGGCATGCTCAGCGCGAGCCCGTCGATATCGAATGCGCCGTACATAAGGCTCGATACGGGAAGAACCGACTTCTCATCGCGGACGATCGCCTCGCAGACTCTCCTGACTGCCATGGCTACGCCGTAATAGGCAGCCTTTTTCTTTCTCGTGATCATATCCGCGCTTCCGCGAACCTCAGCCGCCGCCTCTTCAAAATAGTCCGAAGGGTCCGGATATCCCCTCATCTCGCAGAACTCGCGGATCGGGATTCCGGATACAGTTGCACTGCTCCAGATCGGAACCTCGCCTCTTCCCTGCTCGCCGACCATGTAGGCGTGGATGTTGCGGGCATCCACATTCAGCTTCTCGCTGAGAAGATAGCGGAGTCTCGCCGTATCAAGGACTGTTCCGACGCCGAGGATCCTGCCCTCTGCCCAGCCGCTGATCTTGAGCGCGGCATAGGTGAGGATGTCAACGGGATTGGCAACGATCAGCATGATGCCTTCCTTGTTATACTTGGCAATCTCCGGAATGATCGTCTTAAAAAGGCCGATATTCTTTCTGACCAGGTCAAGGCGGGTGTCGTCGCGTCTCTTCGAGGCTGCCGCCGCCACGATCACGATTGCCGCATCCGCCAGATCCTCATAAGTTCCGGCATAAATCTTCATCGGCCTCGCAAAGGTAAGTCCCTGCGAGAGATCCATCGCTTCGCCTTGTGCCTTCCCGGCCTCCGAGTCGATCAGGACCATCTCCGTGAACAGACCGCTCTGCATGATGGCAAAGCAGGACGCCGCGCCTGCAGAACCACAGCCAACCATCGCTACCTTTCTCTGATTCAGTGCCATTTCCGAACCTCCTCCAAAAAATTGCATTTTTACGGATTACTAATACCCCGGTCATTTCTATTCAGTTGTAGGGCTGCCCCCAAGCAGCCTGATCCTGCCCTTATTCCAGCTTTTCTGATTCCAGCTTTCTGATTCCAGCTTTTCTTATTCCAGTCTTCCTTATTCCAGTCTCTCTGATTCCGGCCTTCCTTTATTCCGGCCTTTTTGATTTCAGCCTGTATTATTCCGCCGCCGTAAGGCCAAGCTCATAATTGACGTATTTGACGACTTCTTCCGCGTCGATCCCATGTACCATGCAGGCCTCTTCAAGAGATTCCATTTGGGAAGCCGGGCAGCTGATGCATCCCATACCGCAGTTCATCAGTACGTAAGCGGACTCCGGATAGGTTCTCAGTATATCAGCGATCAGCATCCCGCCGTCGATAGGCGTCTTTTTGTTCTCAGCGTTTTCCATGTTAAAAAATCCTCCGAAATTCATAAACTCTGTAACTTAAATTATATCGGTTTCCTGTCACTTTGCAAGCGTTCCCTGCCCTTGCGCACGACCGCGAACAGAATGAAAGCGGCGATATTGCACAGCACGATGCTCGCGCCGGTCGGAGCTGCGTAGAGGTAGGAAATGATCAGCCCTGTCACGAGACACACTGCCGAGACGATCGCCGAACAGATCATCACGGAGCGGAAAGTGATGCAGGACTGCATGCTTGTCACGGCCGGAAAGACCACAAGGCTCGAGATCAGAAGGGACCCCATCATCCGCATTCCGATCACGATGACAAGCGCTGTCAAAAAAGCGATCACCATATTGTACAGCCCCGCGTTCATGCCTGTCGCCCTGGCGAAGGTCTCATCGAATGTGACCGCGAAGATCCGGTTGTAGAACACGACAAACAGGACCAGGATCACAGCGGACACAGCCCCCGTCAATACGACGTCCTCTTGAGACATACTCAGGATACTGCCGAACAGGTAGTTGTAGACATCCGTATTCATGCCGGTCGTCATGGAGACGACCATGACGCCGACCGCCAGCGCGCCGGTGGAGATGAGCGCGATTGCGGCGTCCCCCTTGATCTTGCTGTTCTCCGTCAGCCGCAGAAGTCCGAATGAAGCCGCGATCACGACCGGGATCGCCACAGCAAGCGGCGTCGCGTTCATGGCCGTCGCGATCGCCAGTGCACCGAATCCCACGTGGGAGAGTCCGTCTCCGATCATGGAATATCTCTTAAGGACCAGTGTCACCCCCAGAAGCGCCGCGCAGAGCGCCACGAGAACGCCCATGCACAGAGCACGCACCATAAAGGGATATGTAAACATCTCTCCGATCAGATGAATCATTATTGAGCGCCCCCTTTTTCCTCCTTGCTCTTTCCGCTCTCGCGAACTGCCTTCTTCCACATGTGGACAGCCTTTTCGCCGCCCATAAAGCTGTGGTAGGCTGCGCTCGTGCGGTATTCCTCCCTGCTTCCGAAAAAGAGTTGACGGTCCTCGCCCAGGTGCAGGATGTGCGACGCATAGCGGGTCGCCGCCTGGATATCATGGGACACCATGATGACCGTGATCCCCATTTCCTTGTTGATCCGCTCGATCAGCTTATACATATTGATCGTGACAAGCGGGTCAAGGCCGGCCACGGGCTCGTCCAGAAGAATGACCTTCTTGGTCGCGCACAGCGCTCTTGCAAGAAGCACTCTCTGCTGCTGTCCGCCGGACAGGTCCCTGTAGCAGCGGTCCCTGAGGTCCGTGATCTCCAGCGCCTCCATATTGCGGGACGCCTTCTCCTTCTCCTCCCTTCCGTAGAAAGGCCGAAGGTCCATTCCCGACAGGCACCCCGAAAGGACCACTTCCTGCACGCTCGCGGGAAAATCCTTCTGCACAGGTGTCTGCTGCGGGAGGTATCCGATCTCCCTGGCCCTTAGCCCGTCCCCGAATGTGACGCTCCCCGCCGAGGGTTTCTTAAGGCCCAGAAGTCCCTTCATCAGAGTGCTCTTTCCGGCGCCGTTCTCGCCCATAATACACAGATACTGCCCCTGCTCGACCGTAAAATTCACGTTCTGAAGAACGGTTATGCCCTCGTATGCAAATGCCAGGTTTTCGCAGCTGATCAGACTCATTTCAGCAAAATCTCCATTTCATTATGTCCTTCGCACCTTCGGGGAAATTACTTTTCCTTCTCCCCGAGTGCCTCCCGGACAGCCTCCAGGTTCTTCGTCATGAGAGACACATACGTCTCGCCGTTCTCCATCTGCTCCTTTGTCACATTATGACAGGTATCAAAGGTGCGGGCGACGGCCCCCGTACTCTCGCAGATCGCGCGCGCGATATTACCGTTCGAGAACTCGATGGTAAAGACCACGGGGATCTTCTCCTCTCTCACTTTGTCGATCAGAAACGCCAGTGTCGACGCGCTGGGCTCCGAATCCGACGAACAGCCCGCAAATGCGGCAAAATATTCCAGCCCGTACTCCTCCGCAAAGTACCGCACGGGAAACCGGTCCCCGAACACGATCGTCCTTCGCTCCGCGTTCTTTACGATCTCCCGGTACTTCGCGTCCAGTTCCAGGATCTTCTCTGTATAACCTTCCGCATTTCTGCGATAGTTCTCCGCGTTCTCCGGGTCGATCTCCGCCATCTTCTCCGCGATCGCCGCTGTGATCTCGGCCGCCTTCACCGGGGATGTCCATACATGCTCGTCCGCCTCTTCGTGGCCGGCCTTCGAGGAATCTCCTCCATGAGTGTGCTCAGACTCGTGGTCTTCCGCCTCGTGATCGTACCCGGCTTCTTCCGACTCATGCTCATGGTCATGGTCGTGATCGTGCCCGCGCTCTTCCATCATGCCCTCGACATGTTCCTCTTCCACGGTCTCCGTCAGGTCCACAAGACGCAGCGTCTCGGGCTTCTCCTCTCCCATGTTCTCCAGGATCCTCTCCACCCAGACGTCATTTTCGCCGCCGGTGTAGAGAAACAGGTCACACTCCCGGATCCTGCGGATGTCGAGCGGCGTGGGCTCGTAGGAGTGGATCTCCTCCCCGGGCTTTAGCAGCATCGTGACATGGGCCAGTTCTCCGCCTCCGGAGATCGCCCGGACGAAATCATATGGGGGAAAGATCGTCGTTACGATCCGGATCTTCCCGTCCGCCGGCGCATCCGGGACCTTCGCGCCGCATCCCGCAGTGGCCAAAAGCATGGCCAGGACCGCAAAGATCACGACAGCTTTTTGAAACTTTCTCATTCCTGCCTCCTGCAGTCCCTGCAGATTCCGTAGAACAGCGTTCTCGAGCAGTCCAGTTCAAATCCGCTGCCGTTCTCCGAATCGGACAGCGTGCGCATCACTGCCTCAAGCGATTTCCTTCCAAGGTGCACTACTTTGCCGCATTTCTCGCATTTTCCGTGGACATAGGCGGACTCGGCGCCCTGCTCGCCTTTAAACTCATAACAGGCGCCTGTCACGGCATCTACCATATATTTATTGACGGCGCCCTCCTCCACAAGTTTATCCAGCTGCCTGTAGACGGTCGCGGCGCCGATCGAGATCCCGCGCGCCCGCAGCCGCTCATGGATCTGTCCGGCCGTCATGTGCTCCTGCCCGCTCTCGTGCAGAACGTCCAGGATCTGGTCTCTGTGTTTCGTCTTATAGGATATACGTGTTCCCACTTCTCCTCCGCTTTTCCCACTTCTTCGGTTGTTTTGTCATAATTTGATAATGATTCTCATTTTTATATTCAGGATTCCTATTATAAGGCAAAATACTTTCGTGTCAAGTGGCTTTTGCCCCTTATAATTCGGCATTTTTACCTTGATAATTTGGGCTTTTCACCATAACATAAACTATAGCAAAAACTTATCAATTCGGCCTGACCGGTGTCTTCGCGGCTTAAGAAAGAGAATGCGCCGGCCAGTTTCCGCAGTAAACCAAGTAAGGAGGCATTTTATGGGACGTACAATTAACGGAAGGACCACGACTCTCGCTCTCATCGGCGATCCTGTAGGTCACTCCACTTCACCTGAAATGCATAATTATGCCAGCGAACTTCTCGGCCTTAATTATGCTTATGTTGCATTTACAGTCAAAGAGGATCAGGTCCCCGCTGCATTTGACGCAATGAGAACGCTCGGCATCCGAGGCTACAATGTGACTATGCCCTGCAAGATCGCTGCTTTTCAGAATACGGACAAGCACTCTGACGCAGCAGAGATCATCGGCGCCTGCAACACGGTTGTCAACGACAACGGCGTTCTCACAGGCTACATCACAGACGGTGAAGGTTATGTCAACATGCTCCGCGACAAGGGCGTCGATGTAGCCGGAAAGAAGATCACTCTCTGCGGCGGCGGCGGCGCTGCCACAGCGATCGCAGTGCAGAGCGCGCTGGACGGCGCAAGGGAGCTCTCGATCTTTAACATCAGGGACAAATTCTTTGACAGGACTTTGGCGACAGCTGAAAAGATCAAAAAATACCGCCCCGCATGCGTCGTTCATGTCTATGACCTCGCCGACCAGACAAAGCTCGCGGAAGAGATCGCGACCAGCGATATTTTCTCCAACGGAACGATCCTGGGCATGAAGCCCTACGACGACCAGATGGTCATCGACGACGTGTCCGTATTGCGTCCCGGCCTGATCGTCACAGACGTCGTCTACAACCCTGTAGAGACCAAGATGATCAAGCTTGCCAAGGAAGCCGGCTGCCAGACCTTTGGCGGCAAAGGAATGCTTCTGTGGCAGGGCGTCGCGGCCTACAAGCTGTTCACGGGCCACGATATGCCCGTAGAGGAAGTCAAGGCGAAGTATTTCGCGGAATAACTCCTCCCGAGAATCTCCGCACATAAATCCGGGCATAAAAGAAGAGGCTGCCGACATGGCCGCCTCTTCTTTTCTCTTTTCTTTTCGTGCTTTTCTTCCTGCGGTGCGCCCGCGGCATTATGCGATGGAGATCACCTTGTAGTCGCGGTCCTCAACCGCCTCTTTGAGTTTCTCATCCGCCACATCCGCGCTCAGTGTGACAACCGCTGTGCCCTCTTTGTAGCTGACCGCCGCGCTGTCAACGCCGTCGATCTTCTCGAGGACCTTCTTCACAGTCGCCTCGCAGTGCTCGCACATCATGCCTTCGATCTTCATTGTCTTTGTCATCGTCTTTTCCTTTCTGCTGCGCTCCGCAGCCCTTCTCTCCTCATTGTATTGTGATAAAAGCTTTCCGTCCGCGTCCGTCTGAACCGGATTCCTGAGCTTTACATCCTTTTGCGCGCTTCGCATATTGAAGCTGTTCAGCCTGAGCGCATTGGTGACCACGCAGAAGCTGGACAGGCTCATGGCCAGCGCTCCCAGCATGGGATCCATGGTGATCCCGAGCGGGCTCAGCGCGCCTGCCGCCACGGGGATCAGGATCGAGTTGTAGATCAGCGCCCAGAAAAGGCCCCACAAAATGGTCTTGTAGGTCTTTCTGCTGAGCCTTACGGCAGCGCTCACATCTGTCAGCCGGCTGTTCATAAGGACCACATCCGCCGCGTCGATGGCGACATCTGTGCCGGCGCCGATCGCGATGCCGATGTCCGCCCTGGTCAGCGCCGGGGCGTCGTTGATGCCGTCTCCCACCATCGCTGTTTTGCCCTTCTCCCGGAGCCTTCGGATGACTTCCTCCTTGCCTTCGGGCAGGACACCCGCCACCACTTCGCTGACGCCGGCCTGTTTTCCGATGGCCTCCGCCGTCTTCTCATTGTCGCCGGTGAGCATGACCACGTGGATGCCCATGTTCTGAAGCTCCTTCACCGCCTGCGCGCTGTCCTCCTTGATCGGGTCCGCCACAGCGATGATCCCGAGGAGCTGTCCGTCTCCGGCAAAATACAGAGGTGTCTTGCCCTCCTGCGCCAGCCGGTCTGTGATCTCAGCCAGGTGCTTCAGCCATTTGACCATGTCTCCCGACCTGCCCCTCTGCGCGGTCAGCTGGGTGAGAATGAACTTCTGGTTTCCGCCAACGATCCGCTTTCCGTCGATCACGGCGGAAAGGCCGTTTCCGGGCAAAGCCTTGAAATCCCGGATTTCCGAGGACTTCACGCTGCCCGCACAGCCTCTGACCGCCTCCGCCTTCTCGCCGTTTGTGTAGTCGACAATGGCTTTTGCCAGAGGATGCTCACTCTGCGCCTCCAGGGACCCCGCCAGGTACAGAAGCGCCTCCTCGGAGACGCCCTCCATGGGGATCACCTCTGTCACTACCGGCTGTCCGCTTGTGATCGTTCCGGTCTTGTCGAGCGCGACGATCTGCACATTTCCGGTCTCCTGCAGGGACTCCGCCGTCTTAAAGAGGATTCCGTGCCTGGCGCCCATGCCGTTTCCGACCATGATCGCGACGGGCGTCGCAAGTCCGAGCGCGCAGGGGCAGCTCACGACAAGGACGGAAATGCCTCTTGCAAGGGCCGTTCCCACCGGCGCCTTGACGACAAAGAGCCAGATCAGGGTCACAGCGATCGCGATGGCGATGACCGCGGGGACAAAGACACCGGAGATGGTATCCGCTATTTTGGCAATGGGAGCCTTGGTGGCCGCCGCGTCACTGACCATCTGAATGACCTGGGACAGGCTCGTGTCCTCTCCGACGCGGGTCGCCTGACAGCGCAGGAATCCGGACTGGTTGAGCGTCGCGG
>DLYC01000026.1 GCA_003447895.1 Lachnospiraceae bacterium
TGAATCATTTGGAATACAAAATAGTGAAGGCCGGCTCTGAAGAAAGCTTTATGCAGACGGATCTGATCGTTCTCTATGTTCTGGAAGGAGAGATGACCGTCAGATATTACGGCGACAGGATCCGAATGAGCAAGGATGATATCCTCCTGATCAATTCCGGCATGGAGTACGGGATCAGCGGAGCCAGGGACTGCATCTACGGCACGGCGTCGTTTTCCATCGGAATCATTTCCCAGATCATGGACAAAAAGAGCCTGATGCTGTATGTGGACTCCGCCAGAGACGTCCTTCATACCTACCAGGACCTTCGGGATATTCTGCAGGAGATGACCGCGGAGTATATTTTGCATGCGCACCGGACGCGCGCCGCCATGGACAGCCTGATGCTGCGTCTTTTAGACTGCCTGATCGAGCATTATCAGCTGGGGCAGGGACAGATCGAGGCGGATGAGAACGACACGGATGCCAGGATGCGGCAGATGATGCAGTATATCATCAACCACATCCACGATGAGATCAGCCTTTCCGACCTGGCCAATGAGATGTTTGTATCCACATCGACTTTATCCAGGATCTTCAAGAAAAACACCGGCATGTACTTCGCGGATTATGTGATGCGGCTGCGCGTGCGCACTTCACTGGGACTATTGCGAACTTCCGAGCAGAATCTGACGCAGATCGCCATGAACTGCGGCTTCTCGACTTCCGCGGCCTTCAACCGCTCTTTCAAAAAAGTGACCGGCATGATGCCGTCCGAATACAGAAAGCAGTACCAGATCTCGGTGGAGAGCGAGGAGCAGGAGGCCAGGGATGAGCTGGAGATCAGGGAGGAACTGCGAAAGAAAGGCTACCAGTTCAGCCGGCAGGACAATCGGAAGGAATATGACCTGAGCCTGAGTGAGCTCAGCCCCGCCTCTTATAAACAGGTATGGAGCCGCTGCATCAATGTGGGAAGTTTTTTCGAACTGAGCCGGGCCAATACACAGTTTCATGTGGTGTATCTGCAGGAACATCTGCATTACAAATATATAAGGCTCTGGAATATTTTCTCCGAGAAGATGATGGTCTCGGACGGGAGGACCATCGGACACTACAACTTTGACCTGATCAACCAGGTGCTGGATTTCCTGGTGGTCCATCACTTGAAACCTTTCCTGGATCTGGGAAGAAGACCCGATACGGCGATCCGCTCACAGGGAAATGAGATCTATTATAAAGAAGAGCATATCCACTTTGTCTCCAAGGAAATCTGGGAAGACCTGCTGCGGGCGTTTTTAGACAATGTGATCACCCGCTACGGATTTGAAGAGGTCAGCAGCTGGGTCTTTGAGCTCACGCGGGACTTTCACACGCGTGAGAACGGGATCTACAAGGACGATCAATACGATTACTTTGAGGTCTGGAAGATCGCGTACCGCGCGGTCCGCGAGAAGGTCCCGGGCGCAATGATCGGCGGGATCTCCACAGTCATCGGGACGGACCGGGATTTTGCCGAACAATTCTTCAGAAGATGCGTGAAGGAAGACTATAAACCTGACTTTGTCTCCTTCTTCCTCTATCCCTATGAGACGGTGAGCGGACCGCAGGGAGAGACCGTGCAGAGGGTGGCGACAGCTAATATACGGTTTGAACGGGAAGAGGTCCTTCAGATGAGAGCGCTGATGAAGGATGTCGGGCTGCAGGACCGCAAACTGTTCCTCTCCGAGTGGAACAATTCGATTGGAAACAGGAATTACTTAAATGACAGCTGCTTCAGGGCGGCTTATCTGACAGCAAAGACCGTAGAGCTTTGGGGAATGACCGACATGACGGCTGTCATGGGCGGAACGGACTGGGTCAGCAGCTATATCGACACCAATAAGGTCTTAAACGGAGGCGTGGGACTTCTGACCAAGGACACTATCGCCAAGCCGGCTTTCTATGCCTTCTCATTCCTTGAGCACATGGGAACCCAGTTCCTGTCGAAAGGGGACCACTATCTTCTGACCAAAAAAGGGAACGGCGACCTGTACCTTCTGTGCTTTAATTTCCGCTGGTACCAGCAGACCGGGCGCGTAAACGGAGATGAGATCGACCTGGACTGCATCCGGCAGATCCGCTATGACGACGAGCGGAAGCTGGAGATGACATTCATGCTCAGAGGCATGACCGAGAGAGGAGAATACACAGTCAAAAAGAGATCTCTCAACAAACAGAGCGGAAGCGTCCTGGATGAGTGGGGAAGGCTTGGCTATGAGACCAAGCTGAACAGGGAGGATGTCAAATATCTGCAGGCGATCAGTGTGCCGCGGATCGAGATGGAAAGAGTGATAACGGATGCATACAGGGACCTGGAGATCAAGGTGAAACTTGAGCCGCAGGAAGTGGTGCTCCTGCATATCTACAAAGTCTGACAAGGTGATTGACGGACCATGACGCGGATTCTCGAAGCGGGCTGCAACAAAGAACTTCTTTTTGTTGCGGTCCGCTGTTTTTTGCGCCTGATCGGGCTGCACTATTTGCAATCGGTGAAGGAACAAGCGGAACCTGTGAAAAGAATGCAGATGTTTCGCTCTATAAAATGAAATACAGAGGAATTGTCTGCAATAAACACAAGGGGGTGAAACGCATATGAAACTTACGAATGAACAGAGGGCGAAAGTGGAATCGATCCTGGCGCAGATGACCCTGGAAGAGAAGATCGGGCAGATGAATCAGGAATCTCCTTCCATAGTGGGAGGATTTGATGTCCCCTTTTCGGAACTCATCGAGATGCTGACGGACGGAAGACTTGCCCAGGAGGAATTTGAGCGCCTCATGTCTACAGCCAAGCAGGACTTCCACGAGGAGGAGATTCGGGCGGGACTGGTGGGTTCCGTTATGGGAAACGATCCGAGAAAAGCAAATGAACTGCAGAAGATCGCCGTCGAGGAGACGAGGCTGGGCATTCCCCTGATCATCGGATTTGATGTGATTCACGGCCTTCGCAGTGTGTTCCCCATCGCGATCGCGGAGGCGGGATCCTTCGACGATGCGCTGTTTGAAGAGACGGCCCGGATGGCGGCAAAGGAATCCAGGGCCCACGGCATCAGCTGGAATTTCGCTCCCATGATCGATGTGGCCCGCGACTCCCGCTGGGGGCGCGTATCCGAGGGACCCGGCGAGGATACCTATCTGGGAAGCCGGTTTGCCCGCGCCAAGATCCGGGGACTGCAGGGGGACACCTCCGACA
>DLYC01000064.1:0-1262 GCA_003447895.1 Lachnospiraceae bacterium
GCGGATGAGATCGCGTCCAGGGCGGGCATCAGCGCGCAGTCCGAGTTTCGGCTTCGAAGCGGCATTCTCTATGCCCTGTCCACGGCGCTCGGAGAGGGCAGCAGTTACCTCCCAAGGCCCGAGCTTCTGCAGAAGGCCGCGGCGCTTCTCCAGGTTCCCGCCGAGATTCTGGAGATCCATTTGGACAATCTGGCCGTGGACCGGCTGGTCAGGGTCCGCCGAAAAGGCGAGGAAGTGCAGATCTATTCGACGCAGGCCTGGCATGAGGAACAGCAGATCGCCGGAATGCTGGCGGATCTTGAGACGGCGCCCGCGCACCGGGGGAGCCGCAAGCCGGAGGAGGTCCTTCGGGAGCTGGAGACGGAAGAAAATATAGAGCTGGACGATCTGCAGCGGCAGGCAGTCCTTCTGGCCGCGGAGCACTCGATCCTGATCATCTCGGGTGGTCCGGGAACCGGAAAGACGACGACGATCAACACGATCATTCAATATTTTGACAAAGAGAATCTCGAGTACCTTCTGGCCGCGCCGACGGGGCGGGCCGCCAAGCGCATGACGGAGGCTACGGGATGTGAGGCGATGACGATCCATCGCCTTCTTGGCGTACGCGCTGTGATGGAAGAGGAGGACGACACCCTCCTTCCGGGGAGCGCCGCGGACGACCGGGGCGAGAATATCGCCTATTCCTTCTTCGAAAAGGGGAAGGACGACCCGCTGAAAGCGGACGCGATCATCATCGACGAGATGTCCATGGTGGACATGCACCTGTTCTGCTCGTTTCTGAGGGCCGTCGAGCCCGGGACGAGACTCATTCTCGTGGGAGACGTAAACCAGCTCCCCAGCGTGGGACCGGGCAAAATCCTGCACGACCTCATCGAATCCGGCGCCTTTCGGACAGTCATGCTGCGCAAGATCTTCCGGCAGGCCCTCGAGAGCGACATCATCACGAACGCCCACAGGATCCTGAACGGCGAGACGCCTCTGATCAGCAACAAGAGCAAGGACTTCTTCTTCCTCGAGAGGGACAGCGTGCCGGTCATCTACAAGCACACGGTGGAACTGATGCGGGACATGCTTCCCCGCTATGTAAACGCCGGGGTCACGGACATCCAGGTCCTCACGCCGATGCGGAAGGGGCCCTTGGGCGTCATAAAGCTCAATGAGGCGCTTCAGAGCGTGCTCAATCCGCCCGCTGCGAACAAAAACGAGGTGATCCGGCATGAAGTGACCTTCCGCGAGGGCGACAAGGTCATGCAGATCCG
>DLYC01000064.1:1350-4202 GCA_003447895.1 Lachnospiraceae bacterium
TACGGCATGCCGGTCGACAGCGGCACGGGCGTCTTCAACGGGGACTCGGGAATTATCCAAAAAATAGACAGCCGGTCGGAGACCGTGACCGTGTGCTTTGACGAGGAGAGGCTCGTGGAGTACTCCTTCCAGGACCTGGAAGACCTGGAGCTCGCGTACGCGGTGACCGTGCACAAGTCCCAGGGTTCGGAGTATCCGGCGGTGATCCTTCCGCTTCTGAGCGGCCCCGCCGGCCTCTTTAACAGAAATCTCCTCTATACAGCGGTCACCCGGGCCAGGAGCTGCGTCGTGATCTTAGGCAGTTCCCGGACACTGGAGCAGATGACGGCCAATGTCAGGGAGAACAGGCGATACACAGGACTGAAGGAGAGAATACATGAGATTTTCGGGATCGCCGGCAGCGGGAGGCGGGAAGCCGCGGACGAGGCTCAAAGTTTTGCATCAGCTGACCTGTTCGGCGGGTATGGAAACGCCGACGCCGGTCACGGACCTTCTCTTTCCGAGGAGATGCCCGGTCTGTGACCGCCCGGTAAAGCCCTTCGGGGCGCTGATCTGCCGGGAGTGCGCGGATGTGCCGGTCCCCGTGGGTCCCTGTACCTGCTGTAAATGCGGAAAACCGGTGGCGCCGGAAGAGGAGTACTGCGTCGACTGCAGGGCGGGAAGGCATCTGTTCTACAGGGGCGCGGCCGCCTACACCTACCGAAGCGTCTCCGGCGCGCTCTACCGCTTCAAGTACGAGGGAAGAAGGGAATACGCGGTATTTTTTGGCAGAGCGATGGAGGAGGCCCTGGAGCGGTTCCTGACAGAGATCGGACCGCGGCACGCGCCGGACCTCCTGGTTCCCGTGCCCTGCTCGGCAAAGCGCCTCCGCCAGAGGGGCTACAACCAGGCGGCGCTGTTGTCCCGGGAACTGTCCCAAAGGTCGGGAATCCCGGGCGCGGAGGACCTTCTGGGGCGGTCCAAAGAGACGTCCGCGATGCGGAACATGAGCGCCCTCGAGCGCCAAAATAATTTGAAAAAAGCTTTCCATGTATATGGAAATGGTGTAAGATTAAAGTCGATTATGCTCATTGACGATATTTTCACGACCGGCGCGACCGTTGACGCCTGTGCCGGTGCCCTGTTGGAAGCAGGGGCTAAGGAGGTCAGTTTTCTGACGCTTGCCATCGGAGAGAACAGTATATGATCAATAACGACAGGGTCCGCACTATGACCAGGCTTGCTATTTACGAGGAAGGGCAGGGAATCGCGGACGATAAGCTCAATGGTTACTTTAAGAACGATTATATTGTGAGTCACATGGTGGGATCTTTCGTAAGCGGTACGATTGCCTGCCTTTTAATTGTGTTCGTATACTGCTGCTATCACTACGACACACTCATGACCGATCTGTTCGAAAATCAGCTTTCAGGTCTGATCCACACGGCACTGACGGTTTACGCCGCGTTCATGATCTTTTTCCTCGCTGTATCGTTTTTCGTTTACCTCTGGAGGTATAATGCAACAAGCGGAAGACTGAACCGGTACAGCAAGAGATTAGAGCGGCTGCAGGATAGTTACGAAAAGGAAGACAAACATGCTGACAACCATATTTGAGATTCGAAAAAAGATTATAGAGGCATACGGCAAGTATGAGTACGTGATCGTGCCCGCGTTCAAGTTCGCGCTGTCGTTCCTGCTCCTTCTTACCATCAACAAGCACATAGGTTTCGCTTCGGGACTGACCAATAAGCTCCTGTGCGTGATCATCGCGCTGGTCTGCACGCTTGTGCCCATGAACTTCATCGCGGCGATCATGGTCCTGATCATTACGGTTCATCTGTATACGCTGTCGCTGGAGACGATGATCGTCGGCGCGGTGATATTCCTTCTGATGTTCCTTCTCTACTTCCGGTTTTCACCCAAGGATACGGTGATGCTTCTGCTTCTCCCGCTGGCCTTTGTCGGCCATCTGGAGTACGCGGTCCCTGTGGTGGCGGGACTTCTCTTCACCCCCGGAAGCGCGGTCGGAATCGGATTCGGCGTCGTTGTGATCAAGTATCTGGAATATGTGGAGCAGAACAAGGCCGTTCTGACCAACAGCGAGATCGGACCCGCGACCGTGGACAATTTCAGGAATATTGTTGACGCGCTCCTGGCAAACCGGGCCATGTGGATCATGGCAGGTGCCTTTGCGGTGGCAGTGGTCGTGGTCTTCTTCATAAGGCGCCTCGAGACGGCGCACTCCTGGACGATCGCGATCATCCTTGGCACGATTGCGGAGCTCTTTGTGCTGCTGTTCGGGGATATGCAGTACGACACGAACATCGACCTCAAGAAGGTGTTCATAAGCGTATTCCTCTCCCTGATCGTGGAATTTCTGGTGGAATTCTTCTGCTTCATGGTCGATTACACGAGAATCGAAAATGTACAGTTTGAAGATGATGATTACTATTACTATGTAAAGGCAGTGCCGAAGGTGACGGTTTCGGATTCTCTTCGGGTTGTCAAGACGATCAGCACTTCAGAGAGCAGCAAGGATATTGCGAGCCAGCCCTGAGACAACAAAGAGCGCCGATTGTCTGACAGCAAGAAGGCCGGATCAGTTTATCGCCGGCCTCACAGTTACAGACAGGACGGAATAGTATGCAGCGCTTTTTAACCATACTTCAGAATTATCTGAGACAACTGAATATACCGAATGTGCGCTGGACGGATATTGTAGAGATACTCATCCTCTCTTTTTTGATCTACCATATTCTTCTGTGGATCAAGAATACCCGTGCGTGGTCCCTCCTGAAGGGACTCCTGGTCGTAGGTGTCTTCGTGGTGCTGGCGGCCGTATTTAACATGAGTACGATCCTGTGGATCGT
>DLYC01000064.1:4259-6596 GCA_003447895.1 Lachnospiraceae bacterium
CAGCATGTCACGGGGCTTGCAGTCACTGCAATCGTGATCCTCCTACAGCCGGAACTGCGCAGTGCTATGGAAGAACTGGGGCAGACCAATATCCTCAGTTCTTTATTTAATTTGGACAATCAGAGGACGCCGGAGGGGCGATTCTCCGATAATACGATCAACGAGATCGTGCGCGCCTGCACCCAGATGGCCAAGGTGAAGACGGGAGCCCTGATCGTCATCGAGCAGACCACACCGCTGCAGGAGTATGTGCGCACCGGAATCGAAATGGACGCGCTGGTGTCCAGCCAGCTTCTGATCAATGTTTTCGAAAAGAACACGCCGCTTCACGATGGCGCGGCGATCATCCGGAAGAACAGGGTCATTGCCGCTACCTGCTATCTGCCGCTGTCCGAGAACCGTATGGACAAGAATCTCGGAACAAGGCACAGGGCAGGCGTCGGAATTTCCGAAGTGACCGACTCCCTGACGATCATTGTGTCCGAGGAGACCGGCGACATCAGTCTCGCCTACCGCGGCTCGCTGACGCAGTCCGTGGACGCGGACCATCTCAAGGAGAGACTTGTGACTTTGCAGAACAAGCAGATACAGGAGGAGAAGCATGCCAGAATCCTCTCTCGAAAGGGAAAAGAAAAGGATAGAAGCGCAGATCCCGAGAATATTTCATAACGGAAGCCTGAAGCTGATCTCACTGCTCTTTGCGATCGCGCTCTGGTTTTTTGTCACCAACTACCAGGACCCGGAGACTGTGCTGACGGTAAACAATGTGCCGGTCAAGCTCCTGCACACAGATTCCATCAAGTCCGACGGAAAAGTCTGCATTGTCCTCGATGACAGCGACACCATTCCGGTCGTCACGATCAACGCGCCGCGCTCTGTGGTGGACGCGCTCGAAGCGGAGAATGTCGTGGCAACGGCGGACGTGGATGATATGGGGGCGGACAACAAGGTGCCGATCGTGGTCACGACCAACAAGTACAGTGACTCTATCAGCAATATCAGCAGCTCGATCAGCCACGTGAGCCTCAGTATCGAAGACGAGAAGACGGGGACGCTCACGATCGAAGCGACGGCCACCGGCAATGTGGCAGAGGGCTACCAGATCGGGCAGATCACCATGGACCAGAACCAGGTCCGCGTCAAGGGCCCTGCCTCCGAAGTGGAAAATGTCGCGAGGGCCGGCGTGACAGTGGATGTGTCAAATGCGGAGAATTCCGTCATCACAAACGCCGAGATTCACCTCTACAATGAGGACGGCGTGGATATCGATATAGACAAGAATCTCACCCTGAATATAGACAAAGTCATGGTGAGAGCGGAAGTTCTCGCGGTCAAGGAGGTCCCGGTCAAGATCGCGATCCGGGGAACGCCCGCGGAAGGCTACAGGCTGACAGGAGAGACCTCGGTCGAGCCCGGCCGCATTGTGATCGCAGGCAGGAAATCGGTGATCGAGACGGTGAATTCCGTCAGTATCCCGTCCACCGAGCTAAGCGTCACGGGCAGAACTTCGAACCTTGTCAAAAACGTGGATATCACCAAATACCTCCCGGACGACGTGTCGCTGGCAAACGGCGTTGACAAGAATGTCAAGGTCACTGTGGAAATCAGCGCTACAGAGACGGAAGAGGAGTAATAGAGAAAGGGGAGCAAACAAATGCGTGGCTATCAGAAGTACAGGAGAACACCTGTCGTGAACTATCCGGAGAGGGAATGGCCTGGCAAACAGATCGAAAAAGCGCCCGCATGGGTCAGCGTGGATCTGCGGGACGGAAACCAGGCCCTGATCGACCCAATGGTGGTCAGTGAGAAAATGGATATGTTCCGTCTCCTGGTAAAACTCGGATTCAAACAGATCGAGATCGGATTTCCGGCAGCCAGCCAGCTTGAGTACGATTTCCTTCGGGAGCTGATCGAGAAGAACATGATCCCGGACGATGTCATTGTCCAGGTCCTCTCCCAGTGCAGGGAAGACCAGATCGAGAAGACCTTCGAGTCCATCAGGGGCTGCAAGCAGGCTGTTGTCCACATCTACAATTCCACCTCCACCCTTCAGAGGGATGTCGTGTTTGGAAAGAACAGGCAGGAAATCATTGACATCGCGGTACAGGGAACCAAGTGGGTCAAGGAGAGAGCTGAGAAGTTCCCCGGAAAGATCCTGTTTGAGTACTCCCCCGAGAGCTTTACCGGAACAGAGCTGGACTTCGCCCTCGAGATCTGCACGGCCGTGCAGGACGTCTGGAAGCCCACGCCTGAAGAGCCCATGATCTTCAACCTCCCCTCGACCGTCGAGATGACGACGCCCAATGTCTACGCGGACCAGATCGAGTGGATGAGCCG